>CAYRTV010000013.1:0-19561 GCA_964427225.1 uncultured Eubacteriales bacterium | reverse complement strand
TGCGGCTTCGTCCGCTCAAACTTTTGCTTCGCCATTCCTTTACCTCCTCTTCGTCATTAAATGGTTCTTTCAATCAAATCAGAGCCCACGACCAGACTTGAACTGGTGACCCCGTCCTTACCAAGGACGTGCTCTACCGACTGAGCTACGTGGGCATCTAAGCGGGAAACGGGACTCGAACCCGCGACAATCGGCTTGGAAGGCCGATGCTCTACCAGCTGAGCTATTCCCGCATATAAAAATGGGCAGGGAAGGATTCGAACCTCCGAAGCGTTACCGCAGCGGGTTTACAGCCCGCCCCATTTGGCCAGACTTTGGTACCTGCCCATTCGTAAACAAAACAACCTTGCCGTTTCCGGCACAATCATATCCTGATTTTTGGAGCCAGCGAGAGGATTCGAACCCCCGACCCGCTGATTACAAATCAGCTGCTCTACCGACTGAGCTACGCTGGCAAATGCTTGCATTGCGACCTTTAATTAAACACTAATATTGGGAGTTTTTTGGTGCAGAGACACTTTTTTATGCTGTTCTCTACGTATTAATTAAACTTTATCCAAAAAATAATAATATGCAAAAGGCATGCTACCGAAAAACCGGGGCTTTGTCAAGCACGATAAAAGAAATATGATAATTTTTTTATTGATTTTTTAAGGACCGCAGCTTATGCTCTGCGCCTCGCATCTGCGGAAATCTCGGCACATGAATAATCCAGGCGATTGCATGGTCCTAAAGGTACGCTCGGTCTCAAGCAAGCGATTCACGATTTTCATTATTTGAGACAAAGCAATTTAAGGTCCTTCGCCCCGCTCAGCCGGTTTAAGCGTTTTGCGTTTTGCCGGCTTATTGACAACCCAAATTTAGGTTGTTATGATTCAAAAATCCATTTCATCACATTTCTAAAGGTCTAAATACCAAGAGATGTCTCAATCGGGTTGGATCGCTTAATGGCCGAAACAATCCGGGTTCAAGCTTAACGCATGGTATAGTATATAATAAATGAAAGGGCTGCTATGATAAAAAGGTATACCCGCCCCGAAATGGGTGCGATCTGGGAGGATCAAAACCGCTACCAAAAATGGCTGGATGTGGAGCTGGCTGTTTGTGAAGTCTGGCATGAGCTGGGAGAAATTCCGGCGGATGCGCTGGACAGGATAAAATCCAAGGCTTCTTTTTCCGTCAAGCGCATCGATGAAATCGAGAAAGTGGTCAAACACGACGTTATCGCTTTTCTCACCTCGGTGGCAGACTATGTGGGCAAAGATTCCGGATATGTGCATTTGGGCCTTACTTCATATGATGTGGTAGATACCGCCATGTCCTTGCTGCTGAAAGAATCCCTGCAGTTAATCCGGCGGGATTTAACAGAGTTTAAGAGTGTCTTAAAGGAACAGGCACTCAGATATAAAAAAACGTTGACCATCGGCAGAACCCACGGTGTCCATGCCGAACCCGTCACTTTCGGATTCAAGATCCTCGTTTGGCATGAAGAAATCAAACGGCATTTGGACCGGGTGGACCGGGCCTTGGATATCATCAGCATCGGCAGGATCGCCGGTTCAGTCGGAACCTTCATTCACCTTGATCCCAGGGTGGAGGTTAAGGCCCTAAAGATTCTGGGCCTTGAGCCCGCCCGGATTTCCACTCAGGTCCTCCAGCGAGACCGGCATGCCGAAGTTGTTTCGGTTCTGGCTCTCGTTTGTGCCACTCTTGATAAAATCGCTCAAGAAATCCGGCACCTTCAGAAAACTGAGGTGTTGGAAGTCGAAGAATCCTTCACTAAAGGGCAGAAGGGATCATCCTCAATGCCCCATAAAAAAAACCCGGTTCGGACCGAACGGGTTTCCGGTTTGGCCAGAGTGGTCCGGAGCCATTTGCAAACGGCTTTGGAAAATATCCCCCTCTGGCACGAGAGAGACATTTCCCACTCTTCCGCTGAAAGAATTATCTTCCCGGATTCCTTCATCATCACCGATTTTCTCCTTTCAGAAATGATCAAAGTCGTGGGCAATTGGAACGTTCATCCGGATAAAATGAAAAAAAACATTGACCTGACTAAAGGCTTGGTTTTTTCACAGCGGGTTCTGCTGGCGTTGACCAAAAAAGGATTGTCCAGGGAAGAGGCTTATCAGCTGGTTCAAAAAAACAGCCTGAAAGCCTGGGAGGAAGATAAGGATTTTAAAAAATTGGTTGAGGAGGACCCAGACATTACGGGCGTCCTTTCCTCCCGGGAAATTGAAGGATGCTTTACCTTTGATCCTTATTTAAGTCAAATAGATTATATTTTTAATAGGGTGCTTACCAATGAAAAAAGTTAGAGTTTTGGTTTCTTTTAAAGAAAGCGTCCTTGACCCTCAAGGGCAGGCGGTGAAAAATGCTTTACTGACGCTCGGATATGATTTTGTCCGGGAGGTCAGGCAGGGTAAAGTCTTTGAAATAGAGATAGATGATTTGCCGCCGGAAAAGATGGACAAAATCATTCCGGAAATAGCGCATAAAGTTCTTTCTAATCCGATTATCGAGACATTCGAATGGACTGTAATAGACTAATCCGGGAAGGTGGGTAAAATGAAATTCGGTGTGGTGGTTTTTCCAGGTTCTAATTGTGACCGGGATACGTATCATGCCCTGCGGGAGGTGTTTGAGCAGGAGACCGTGTATCTTTGGCACAAGGATCATGATCTCAAGAATGTTGATTGTATTCTGCTGCCGGGAGGCTTTTCTTACGGCGATTATCTTCGTTCCGGTGCAATTGCCAGATTTTCTCCCTTGATGAATGAGCTGAAAGCATTCGCCTCCCATGGAGGGCTGGTCCTGGGCATCTGCAACGGCTTTCAGGTCCTTTTAGAGCTGGGATTGCTGCCGGGAGCGATGCTCCGTAATAGAAACTTGAAATTTATCTGTCAGCAGGTATATATCCGGGTTGAAAATGGTCAGACTCCCTTTTCCGGAGAATGCCGAAAAGGCCGCGTTTTGCGCATTCCTATTGCGCATTTTGACGGCAATTATTATGCCGACCGGGAAACACTGGCCGATATCAAAAAGCACAATCAAATCATATTCCGGTACACGGATTCAGAAGGACGTCCCGCGGAAGATGCGAATGTCAATGGATCCACGGACAATATTGCCGGCCTATGCAACCGGCAAGGAAATGTTCTGGGTATGATGCCGCATCCGGAACGGGCGGCCGAATCCCGGCTGGGCAGCCGGGACGGGCGCTGCATATTTGAGTCTTTGATCAAACATAGAGAAAAATCATAGCGAGCGGATACAATGGATGAAAAAATAATAAAAGAACACGGCCTGACCCGGAAAGAATTCGACCTCATTGTGGAATTAATCGGGCGGGAACCGAATCTGACCGAATTAGGAATATTTTCCTTGATGTGGTCAGAACACTGCAGCTATAAAAGCTCCCGGCTCCATCTGAAAAAACTTCCGGTGGAAGGCGAAAATGTTATTCAAGGCCCTGGTGAAAACGCCGGCGTTTTGGATATCGGAGATGGATTGGCTGTGGTCTTTAAGATTGAATCCCACAACCATCCTTCTTTCATCGAACCCTACCAGGGAGCAGCCACCGGGGTCGGCGGCATTCTGAGAGACATTTTCACCATGGGGGCCCGGCCCATCGCCACGTTGGATTCCCTCCGCTTCGGCCCTCTCGATATCCCCAGGAACCGGGCTATCATGGAAGGCGTGATTTCCGGGATCTCCGGATACGGAAACTCCATCGGCATTCCTACCGTGGGAGGAGAAATTTACTTTGATGCTTGTTATTCCCTCAATCCGCTGGTGAATGTATTCAGTTTAGGTCTGGCCCAAAAGGATAAAATATTTCTGGCCCGGGCGGAAGGCGCCGGCAATGCTGTCCTTTATGTCGGCTCCAAAACGGGCAGGGACGGCATTCACGGAGCCACTATGGCTTCGGCGGAATTTGGGGAAGATTTGGAAGAAAAACGGCCGAATGTGCAAGTCGGTGATCCATTTAAAGAAAAATTGCTGCTCGAAGCTTGCTTGGAGGTCATGGATAAAGAACTGGTGCTTGGGATTCAGGATATGGGTGCGGCCGGCTTAACCTGTTCCACGGTCGAGATGGCTGCTAATTCCGGATCCGGAATAGAAATCAACCTGGCCCTGGTTCCTCAGAGGGAAGCCGGCATGACTCCGTATGAAATCATGCTGTCCGAATCTCAGGAGAGGATGCTGATTGTGGCGGCTAAAGATAAAGTTCCTCAGGTTCAAGCCGTTTTTGCCAAATGGGACCTGGACGCTGTGGAAATCGGCCAAGTGACGGATACCGGCCGGCTGCACGTCAAAAGCGGCGGAGAAACAGTCGTAGATGTTCCGGTTGAAGCGGTGGTAAACTTATGTCCCGCTTATACCAGGGATGTGACACCGCACCCTTCGACTTCGCTGTCTTTAAAAGAAAATGAGATTCAGGAACCTGCCGATTATAACCATGCACTGCTGGAACTCATTTCTTCCGCCACTTTGTCGGATAAAGAATGGGTTTTCCGGCAATATGACTATATGGTTCAGGTCAATACCGCTTCCCCTCCGGGAGGAGATGCAGCCGTAATCAGACTGAAGAATTCAAAAAAGGGTCTCGCCGCCACTTTAGACGGCAATTCACTTTATACCTATTTCAATCCCAGGCGGGGGGCTGAAATAGCCGTAGCGGAAGCCTGCCGCAATTTGTCTTGTGTGGGAGCCCGCCCCATCGGGGTCACCAATTGCCTGAATTTCGGCAATCCGGAAAAACCGGAAATCATGTGGCAGTTTCAAGAGGTGGTCGAAGGCATGGCTGCCGCCTGCCGCCACTTTGAAATTCCAGTGACCGGAGGCAACGTTAGTTTTTACAACGACACCGAAGGAATTTCCATACACCCTACGCCGGTTTTGGGTGTTGTCGGACTTATTCCGGATATGACAGGAATGGTCGATTCTGGATTTCAGGAGGCGGATGAAACTTTGGTGCTTTTAGGCCTCAGCCGCGGTCATTTAGGAGCCTCCCAATACCTGAAGCTTATCCAAGAAAAAAAATGGGGACCGGCACCGGCTATCGATCTTGATGAAGAAACCCGGCTGCAGGATTTGGTCCGGGAGGCCGCCGGCAAAGGCTGGCTGCGTTCCGCTCACGATATCTCAGAAGGAGGCTTCGCCGTTTGCCTGGCTGAGTCCTGTTTCCGCAGTGAAAAAAAAACCGGGTTTCAAGTGCGGCTTGATGACAATCTCCGCAGCGACGGATTGCTTTTCGGAGAGGATCAAAGCCGGATTGTGGTTTCGCTTCAGCCTGCACATGTTTCCTTGTTCTTGGAAAAAGCACAAACAAAGAACGTGCCGGCCGCAGTCATCGGCAAGACAGGCGGGACCCGGATGATTATTTCCCAAAGGGACAAAACTTTGATCGATTTACCTGTCGATACGGCATTCAGAGCCTGGAAACAAGCTCTTCCGGAGAGGTTTGCGGTTAAGTAAATGAAAAAAATCACAGTGCCTGCACTCCTTTTTGCCCTTTCCCTCATTCCGGCTTTTGGGGTGGATTTTCATCTTAAACTGGGGGGGGGAATCAGCGGCCTGAATCTATCCGGACTGAATCGCGTACTGACGGATTGGGAAACAGAACAAATTCTGGATGCTCAATCCAGGCCCAATTGGGCTTTTATCAACGGCGAAACCGGTGAACTGCGGAGCACCTTTGATCTGGCCGGGGAGCTGATGCTGACCATTCATCCTAATCTGGCGTTTTCTCTATCCTCCGGTGTTATCCATGCCGATCTTTCCGCTGGAGAAACCAATTTGGTGATTGAACGCGCCTTGGGGCAGTATAATGTCATCCACCCTGTTAAAATCAGCGGATTCCCCTTTGTCTTTTCTGGTTATTTTCAAATTCCACTCTGGACAAAAACCCATCTTTACCTGCGGGCAGGAGCCGGGTATATGGCCGCTCGCCTGGTTGAACAAACCGGGTTTAAGCGGGTGGAAAACGCAAAATATGTGATTGAACTAAATCAGAATGCGAGCGGTTCCGGTCAAATCTACCTGGGTGGCTTAGGAATATCATATCAAATTTCCGAAGGCACGGCTGTATTTGCGGAAAGCCTTTACCGGAATTCGAGGATGAAAGACTTTTCCAATAACACACAGAATAACGGATCCGCTGTCCTGTATTCCTATCAAAAATACAATTCCGACCTGGAGCTGTGGTCCGCTGTATTTCGGTTCCATGAAAATATCCCCTCGGGAGAAGGTGTCAGAGCTGTAGAGAAAGCCGAGATTGACATGAGCGGATTTTCCATAAATCTGGGTATTATGATTCATTTTTAAAAGGGGTGTCAAAATGACCGAAACAACATTTAAAAGTCCAGACAAAAAGGGAAAAATCGCGGTCTTTTTATCCGGGCGCGGATCAAATTTCTTGTCCATTCAGCAGGCTGTTCAGCGGGGACAAATCAATGCCGACATCGCCTTGGTTTTCAGCAATAAAAAGGAAGCCCCAGGTTTAATAAAAGCCAAGGAATTCGGCTTGGAAACCGCATTCCTGAATCCAAAGGATTTTGACGGCCGCGAAGCTTTTGACCGGGCAGCTGCGGATGAAGTAAAAAAAAGAAACATCGATTTAATTTGCCTGGCCGGTTATATGCGGATCCTCAGCAGCGGTTTCTGCCGGGAATTCCAGAATCATATCGTGAATATCCACCCGGCCCTGCTCCCGGCTTTTCCCGGACTGCATGTGCAAAAAAAGGCCTTGGAGTGGGGTGTCCGCTACACGGGGGCTACCGTCCATTTTGTGGTTCCGGATGTGGATATGGGCCCGATCATACTGCAGGCGGTGGTTCCGGTTTATCAGGATGATACCGAAGAAACTTTATCTCAGCGGATTCTGGCGGAAGAACACCGAATCTACCCTGAATCGGTCAAGCTGTATTTTGAAGGCCGGCTGGAAGTCCGCGGACGCAGAGTCTTCATCCTGGATTAAAATACAATAATCAAATACAATACGTTGAAAACGTATCAGGATAGGAAAACATGCCATTGAAAAAAGAAGTTGAACAGCAATTTGAGTATATTCAAAAGGGAAGCACGGAAATCATTCTTGAACAGGATCTCAAAAACAAAATCGAACGGTCCCTGAAAGAAAACAAACCGTTAAAGGTCAAAGCCGGTTTTGATCCGACAGCACCCGACATCCATCTAGGCCATGTGGTTTTACTCAGAAAAATGAAACATTTTCAGGATTTGGGGCATGATGTCATTTTTTTAATCGGCGATTTCACAGGATTGATCGGCGATCCTTCCGGACGGTCCAAGACCCGTCCTCCTATGACTCGGAAAGAAATCAACAGAAATGCCGAAACATATAAAGAACAGGTGTTTAAAATCCTTGATCCGGATAAAACCATCATTGACTTTAATTCGCGGTGGCTGGGATCATTTTCTTCTTTCGATGTCATCAAGCTGACCGCAAAATATACAGTTGCCCGAATCTTAGAAAGAGATGATTTCGCAAAACGGATGGAGAAAAATCAGCCGATTTCCTGCCACGAAATTTTATATCCCTTAATGCAGGCGTATGATTCGGTCGCGCTGGAAGCTGATGTTGAATTAGGAGGAACGGATCAAAAATTCAACTTGCTGGTCGGACGGGATATTCAAAGGGAATACGGGCAGGAGCCGCAGATCGTGCTCACCATGCCCTTGCTGGAAGGTCTGGACGGAGTGGAAAAAATGAGCAAATCATTGGGAAACTATATTGGAATCACCGAGCCCCCGGATCAGATATTCGGCAAAATCATGTCCATCTCCGATGAACTGATGTACAGGTATTACGAGCTTCTCACCGACCTTTCTATGCAGGAGATCCGGACGCTGCGGAAACAGGCTGAAAACAACGAAGTCAACCCCCGTGACATCAAAATGCGGCTGGCAGGCATGGTCACAGCTGATTTTTGGAATAAAAGCGCGGCGGATCAAGCCGCGGCCGAATTCGAAAACGTGTTTAAGCATGGAGAAATCCCTGCTGATATTCCGGAAATAACCATAACCGAAGACCATATTAATATTATCGACCTGCTTACGGAACACAATCTTATGCCTTCCCGCAAAGAAGCGAAAAGGACCGTTCAGCAAGGGGGAATATATTTTAATGATGAGCGGATTCGAGATATCACCCGGGATGTGGTTTTTTCCGTTGGGCATGACAATATCCTGAAAATCGGGAAAAAACGTTTTTATAAGATACTTCTAACTTGAGACCCGTCTGCTCCGGACAGGAGGTGCGGACCGGGTTCGGGAGGAAAGGATATGCATCTCAATCATGGCCGCCGGTTTCAGGAAAAGGCCTTTCGCCGTTTTCTTTTAACCTTAAAGAATTGTTTTGACTCCCACTATCTTGTCTCCGAAATACCTCAGATTCTGAGTCAAATCCACCGCTCCAAATTCATTCTCCGCCATGACGTGGTTTCCCGCATGGATGCCGCTGTGGCCATGGCTGAAGTAGAGCAAAGCTTGAATATCCGGGGCACATTTCTTTTTGATGTATCCGCTCCTGAATTATCTCCCGAACAGCATGCCGCCAGAAATCACATTCAATCAATTCGGAATTTGAAACATGAGATCGGACTCCACATCCCAGGAAGCAATCCCGAGATACACCGGGATGTGTTTATTTCAAGCCGCAAGCTGGAGAAATATTTATCTAAGCCGGTTCTGTCGGTCTCCTTTGCTGAAAACAAATCGGCTCTTCCGCCGGGTACTTTTTTTATCAGCGGAAAAATCAGTGCCTCATCCAGGCTCATGATGGATTGGCATGTTTCGGACAAAACCGGCGACTTGACTCAGTATAATCCCCGACCCTCTGAACACCGCCCCATGCTCCAAGTGATTATCCATCCGGAAAATTGGGTGGAATAAATATGTTATCCTGAAGACTGCGGCAGTATACATATGTCATTCTTGGCATGCGGCAGCATTCCGAAGAATCCCAAGGCGCCTCGCCTGATGAGTCGCTTCCGGCTTCGCGGCATGGGGTCCGGCTTCCGCTCCCGTTCAGATTTTTAAGCATTTTGCGTTTTACGTTTTACGGTTTACGTTTTACGGTTTGCATTTTGCGGTTTGCATTTTGCGGTTTGCGGTTTTCGTTTCGTGGATTACTCCGGAGGCAGGACGGCGGGAAGGTGTCCGAAGATTTCTTTGTAAATCCGGGGAAAATCATCTTTGCCGCCTAAAAGCAGGCAGGTCAACGGCATCTTTTCGCGGGCCAGGCGCTTCATTTCTTCCGCCAGCTTTCTGATTTCCCACTGGGCGGTTCCGTCTTCCCGCAAACGGGAGATATGATAGAGCTCCCGGACATTGAGCTTTAAAAGAACCCGTCTTCTGTGGGCATTGGTTAAAATATAATCGGCCCCGATAGAGGATTGTTTTTTAATTTCATCATAAACCTGATTGGTCCTGTTAATCAGATTGAGAAACCGGTCTTCCTCTCCCGCTTCCTGGATGGAGGGAGGAACAGTGGCGCCCAAATCGGGGTTATAGGATTGGACCGTCAGAGTCGCCATCCGGTGACGCTTCAGTTGAGCGAAGCAGGAAGCGGACATGATCAATTCAAAAGTCATGTCGGGGTATTCAAACTCCCGGAGCGGCGAATCATAAAACTGCATATGCCGGAAAGCTGCCTTGACTATTTCTTCCAGCTGATCGAGATTCATTTTATCAACTATCTCTGAGCAGCGAGAATAAGGATAAGAAGAAACAGAATGAAGAATGGCGGCCGCCAACCGCTTGTCCCCTTCCGGGGTATATTCAGTCAGTCTCACAGAGCCGGGGGAGTCATTCCGGAGTGAAAAAGAAATACCATCCGTCATCGCCCCTAATTCATCATATGTGAGAGAATCAAAGTCATTGGGTTCCGTGAACAGGATAATGGAAGGAGCCGTTGCTTTAGCCGCAGTATAAAGGCGGCGGTTCAATTCCAGAATTTCTTTTTTTTTGGAAGAGGCAAACCGGCGGAGCATAAACTCTAAATTACGGGCATTCACCGTCATTCCCAACTGGCCCCGGGCCGCCAGGCTGACCACATACCGGGCATCTTCTTTCGCCCATCCCTCCAGCGTGGCATGCTGCTTAGGATTCTCAGCCACGCGAGGATATTTGTTGAAAAAATAGGGTTTTAGTTTCCGGTACAATTGTTCATAGGCTTCGAATTGATCCTGGACGGCTTCTTGGAATAAACCTTTGAGTCCCGATGCTTTGATTTCTTCGGGAATAACATAGTCATCACCCAATTTAATATATCTTTGTGATTTTTCCGTAAAAGAACACAGCCGGAAATGCTCAATATCTTCTATCGCCAGCCGGCTGACTCCGATGATATCAAAATTAAAAACCGCATGCTCAGCCACGGAGTGATGGCCCATTTTGAAGATAATCGTACGGTTGGATTTCCTGGCCCGGTCAACCTCCTGCCGGGCTGCTTCCCGAAGCTGGTCGACTGAACGGGGATCCCGGGAAATACGGGCGTAAGAAGCGGACAAGGTTTCCGGAGTGATATCATTCCGTTCGGGGCAATGTTCCCGCAAGGACTTGATCACTTCGCTGTCGATATTGAATCCGGCTAATATGACTCTCATGATGGGATTTACAATATAAAGCTGAACCGGGTTTGTCAAGAGAAGCGGTCGCGGTTAAATATAGCCCAGGTCTTTAAGGCGCTGACGGATCATATCTTCCTCCTCCTCGGTCAATACCCGACGCTTCTGCTTCTCAATATATCCCAGCACTTCCAGGGTGGTTATGATCTTGGACAAGCCCTGTTCATGGGTTTCCCGGTCCGATTGAAAGAGGACCTCCGGTTTATCCGGCGGCTCGAAAGGAGCGGAAATTCCGGCAACATCCAAAATCAATCCTTGCTCCGCTTTGGCATACAGACCTTTGGTGTCTCTCTCTTTCAAAACGGCTATCGGAGCATCACAGAAAACTTCAATATACCGGGTGATTTTATCCCGGCATTCATCGCGAAGCTCTTTATAAGGAGAAATCGTAACCGCAATGGCGACCACTGCATTTTCCGTCAGCATCTGACATTCAAAGCATAACCTTCTTACGTTCTTATAGACTTCCTCTTTGGAGTGGCCTAATTCCTGATTATATTCTCTTCTTATTTTGCCGCTGTCCAATACCTTGGTTTTATAACCCATACTTTCCAGTTTTGCTGCCAGCATTCCGGCCAGTTGCTTTTTCCCGGAAAAGGGAAGCCCCGTAAACCAGACGGTAAATCCTTTCTTTCCCACAAGCGTCTCCTTAAAAACCAAAATTCAAAAGCGGCCAAGTCAGTCGCGCCAATATAAAAAATACAATCATGGCTATGGCCTTGACAACCAGTCCTAATTCCAGGGAATCTCGCAAGCTGTAGTAGCCGGATGCATATGCAATTGCATTCGGCGGTGTACCCACCGGCAAACAGAATGCAAGGCCGGTGGGAATTGTCACCGCCAGCGTGAAAACCTCTGGTGAAATACCGGTTTGAGTCACAAATCCATAGGACAGCGGAACCAAGATTACCACGGCAGCGGCATTGGATATGGCTTCCGTAGTAAGAGTCGCCAAGATGGAGAGAGTCGCCAGCAGAACCCAAGGGGACATGTCTGCTCCACCGATAATTTGGTTGACCACCCATTCCACCGCCCTGGTTTCATATAAAGCCTTACCTAAGGCAATAGCGCCGCCGTACATAACAATGACACCCCAATTGATATAATCCGACACGTCCTGCCAAGAGGCGATTCCCAATATAAAGACAACCACGGCCGCCGCCACTGAAATCACAGCCAAACCGATTTCGTGTCCGCCGGCCACCCACCCCAGCACCGCCAATCCAACCAGACAAAGCGTTTTCAGCTCACTTGCGGAAATCCTTCCCATCCGCTTCAGTTCACTGGATAAATAGATTTTAGCCCCGGAAACATCCTTGATTTCAGAGGGAAAGCGTTTGGCCAGAGCGCCAAAAACCACTCCGGTCAGGACTAAAGCCATCGGGGTTGCCGCCGCCGCCCACGTTAAAAAATCAATCCGTCTCGAGTAGGTTTCCCGCAAAAATTCCACTGCTAACGGAACCCTTGCTCCTCCCAAATATGTGCCGATTCCACCCGCAACCGATCCCCAGGCAAGTGCCAGAAACAGTGATTTACCCAGCCGGCTGCGTCCCATTTCCAGACGCAGAACAGCGGCCAGTTCCAAAACCACAGGAAACATCATCGCCGCCACTGCGTGAGCGGGCATAAACAAGGCAAAAAAGGAAGAAGTAAACGTAACTCCAAATAATAATCCCAACGGTCTGCGTCCAAAGCGGTTAATAAACCAAAAAGCCATGCGTTTGGATAAACCGGTGTGGATAATGGCTCCCGAAAGGATAAAAACACCCAACAAAAAGAAAACCGCACTATTACCGAAATATGAAAAAACCTGCGTTCGCCCCAAAATATTAAAAGTCGGCAGCAGAATAATGGCTAACAAACTGGTGGCGGCCAGAGGTATAGACTGCAACACCCACAAGCTGAAACAAATAACGGCTACTCCCAGGCATCGGGTTCCTGCAGCACTCAGGCCGTCCGGGGGCGGCATAACCAGCAAGGTAATCCCGGCGGCTATGCCGGCCAGCAACAATATTTTCTTCAGAACTGACTTACTCATCTGGAAATGAAGAAAAACACATTCATCCCTTCATGACACTCAAAGGCTCCAGCCGAGCCACCATCCTGCCGATCCCCAGCTCATGCGAAACCCTGACTACTTCTTCCACATCCTTATACACTCCGGACGCTTCTTCGGCAACTCCCTTCATTCCGCTTGATTTCAAATCTATACCGCGGCTTTCCAATTCATTTTTTATTTTTTCTCCCCGGAATTTTTTCCGGGCCTGATTCCGGGACATCACCCTGCCCGATCCATGGGCGGTCGACCCGAAACTAACTCTCTCCGCTTCTTTGGTCCCAACCAGCACATAAGAGGCCGTGCCCATGCTGCCGGGGATAAAGACCGGCTGACCGACATCCCGGTAAACCGATGGGATTTCCCGCCGTCCCGGACCGAAACTGCGGGTGGCTCCCTTTCTATGAATACACACTTTTTTTTCTTTTCCATCTACCGTGTGGGTCTCATATTTAGCGACATTATGACAAACATCATACACCTGATTCATTCCTTTGGAGTCACCCATTATATTTTCAAAAACTTCACGAACCCAATGTGCGATTATCTGCCGGTTCACAAAGGCAAAATTGACAGCGGCGCTCATGGCTTTATAATATTTCTGTCCCAATTCAGACCGGACAGGCGCATTGACCAACTGCCGGTCCGGAAGGCCTTCGGTTCCGAAGGTGTTCTCCATGGCATGAATATAATCGGAAGCAATCTGATGCCCGAGTCCTCGGCTTCCGCAGTGGATCATGACCATAACCTGCCCCTCGGATTCAATTCCAAAAGCCCGAGCAATTGTATCATCGTATATTTTACCTATTTTTTGGATCTCAATGAAATGATTTCCTGATCCCAGGGTTCCTAACTGGGGAATTCCCCGCTCCATGGCACGGGATGATATTTCTTTCGGGTCAGCCTGTTTCAGCCGTCCGTATTCTTCAGTTCTTTCTAAATCCTCTTCGGAACCGTATCCATTTTGAACCGCCCACTCTGAACCGAGCCGGCAGACTTCTTTGAGCTGCTGGGGTTTTAACCGGGTCGCTCCCCCCTTGCCTAAACCTGCCGGGACCTCGAAATAGATCCCTTCAATCAAATCCCGTTTCCTGGGATGTATATCCTCCGCCGAAAATCCGGTGCGAAGAAGCCGGACACCGCAGTTGATGTCATAACCGACGCCCCCGGGAGAGATGATCCCGTCTTCAAGATCAAAAGCCGCCACTCCTCCGATGGGAAAGCCATAACCCTGATGGGCATCCGGCATGATATACGCGGCGGTTTGAATCCCGGGCAAACAGGCAACATTGCGAATCTGTTTTAAAGTTAAATCGTTTTTCACCACTTCCAGCAATGAGTCCGACACGTATACATTGGCCGGGACCCGCATGTCTCCATCCTGAGAGATTTCCCATATATACTCTTGTTTTTGTTTAAGTTCCATTTTGTCCTCCTTCATAGAGCTGCTTTCAAATATCTACCACCACTTGAACAGTCCAGTTTTTATTCTTCTGTATTTCCATCTCATGATATGTCACGGCTTTTACATCGCCGCTGATTTCGTATTTTTCCACCCGGACGTCTCCGGTTAGAACAGCTTCTAATTTGAATTCCTTTTCTTTTTCCTTTATGGAAATCCGGCGGCAGTCCGCCAGCATAAATTGCCGGCTTTCCCAGATAAACAGCACTTCTTCAAGGAAAGTCACCAACAACTGTTCCCTGTCCTTCCCGGATACTTTGATTGTCTTCTCCTCTGCTTTTTCAATATCCTCAGGATCCCAAATCAGGGACGCCAACGCCAGAGCAGCATTCTTAAAAGATTCTTCCAATGAATTTCCATAGGCTTGAAATTTCGCATCTCCGGTGTGGCTGAGAAATGTATATTTCATGGTCCGGCTCCTTCATTCAAAGACACCGGCTATGGGATTGCCGCAAAAAGAGCACGCGCCCTGTTCGAGGCGGCTCTGACGAAGTGTGAATCCGGAGCGGCTTAATACAGTGTTTCCGCATTTGGGGCAGGCAGTATCCATGGATTCGCTCAAAACATTTCCGATATAAATATAATTCAATCCCGCTTCCTTGCCCAGTTCGGCCGCTTTCGTTAAAACCTCTATAGACGTCGGCCCCACATTCTGGAACTCATAATCAGGATGAAAGCGGCTGAGATGCCAGGGAATATCAGGATCTACTTCAACCAAAAACCGGGCTATTTTTTCAAGCTCTTCTACGGAATCATTTTGTTCCGGAACCACCAGCGTAGTGACTTCTACCCAAATTTCCATTTCCCGCATCAGCCGGATTGAATCCAAAACAGGTTTGAGCCTGGCTTTACAGACCGAACGGTAAAAATCATCCCGGAATGATTTTAAGTCGACATTGCAGGCATCCAGATAAGGTTTGATCTTTTCCAGGGCTTCGGGAGTCATATATCCATTGGTGACAAAAACATTGAGCATATTCTCTTTTTTTGCCAATTCGGCGGTATCGTAAGCGTATTCAAAAAATATGGTCGGTTCCGTATAGGTGTAGCTGATACTCCGGCATCCATTCTTTTTGGCGTTTTTGACTATCTCTTCCGGCAGAAGCTCTCTTTCGGAAAAAAACGGACCGTCTTTTTTATTTGCCTGAGATATCTGCCAATTTTGACAAAAGGCACAACGAAAGTTGCATCCAATTGTCGCAACGGAATATGACTGCGTGCCCGGTAAAAAATGATATAGCGGTTTTTTCTCAATCGGATCGACATTGGCGGCTATGGGATTCCCATACACATGGGTCACCAGTTTCCCGTCCCGGTTTTCTCTTACGCCGCAGAATCCAAAATCAGAAGGCTGAATGCGGCATCGGTGCTCACAAAGAAAACAATCGATCTTAGTATCTTTCTTCCCATAAAGGTAGGCTTCTTTTAAATTATTCTTCATTTCATCCTCTATATAATAGATTAATTCATCAGAAGGATGAATTCAAACTTAAAGAACGCAAACCGGCCGGTTAAGACTCATCATCTTTAGGCAGTGCTGCGTCCTGCTTCGCAGGCCTTATAATGACATATGGGTTTTAATCCTGATAAGAAGGACACAGATGAGCCAGCGGGCATTCCCGGCATAGAGGTTTTTTTGCCTGGCAGATATCCCGGCCGAAATTCACCAGCATATAGTTAAAATGAAGCCAATTCTTTTTGGGGGCAATCTCCATTAAATCCTGTTCAATTTTGTCCGGATTCTTTTCCTGTGTAAAACCCAGTCTTTGTGACAATCGTTTGACATGAGTATCCACCGCGATTCCCGCGGCTTTATTAAAAGCACTGGAAAGAACAATATTCGCGGTCTTTCGAGCCACTCCCGGAAGAGTCAGTAATTCTTCCATTGTGTCGGGAGTGTCCCCCCCATATTCGTTTGTTATTTTTCGGGCCACGCCCTGAATGCTTTTAGTTTTATTCCGAAAAAATCCGGTAGGCCGAATGATGTCTTCGATTTTTCCGGCAGGCGCAGCCGCCAATTCCGCAGGTGCCGGATATGTTTCAAATAGAACCGGAGTGATTTCATTGACTTTTTTATCCGTCGACTGCGCGGACAAAATAGTGGCTACTAAAATTTCAAAAGGCGTTTCGTATTGGAGCGCCGTCCGGCTGTGGGGATATTTATCTTTGAGAATAGATATGACTTCTTTAATCCGCTTCTCCTTGGAATGCAAAGTTTCCTGCATAGTAAGCGACGGCAGTTTGTTCATGATTTATGATCCTCTATCACATGGGGAGCTGAATTTATAACTTGATCATTCTTTCGATAGCTCTGCGCGCACGGTCTGCGATATCCGCCGGAACCGAAACAACGGGTTCCAAATTTTTGAGAGACCTGTGCAGTTTTTCGAGGTTGTTTTTTTTCATATTGACACAGACAGCTTCTTCTCGGGCGGGATAGAAGTCAATCTCCGGGTTTTCTTTTTTCAGCCGGTAAATCATACCGGTTTCCGTTCCGATGATGACAGCAGGAGCCCTGGCCGCATGGGCCTCGCGAACCATCCCCCCCGTAGATAATACTTTATCCGCGGCATCTATCACTTCCGGCCTGCATTCCGGATGCACCCAGACTTCCGCCTCCGGATGAGCTTGTTTCTGTTTCAAAATATCCTGGAGCCGGATATGATCATGCACATAGCAGCATCCATCCCAGGGAATAATGGTTTTTGACGTATGCCGGCTTACCCAATCGGCCAGGTTTTTATCGGGTGCAAATAAAACTGTGTCCCCATTAACCGCTTCCACAACTTCCACGGCATTGGATGACGTGCAGCATATATCACATTCCGCCTTGACTTCCGCCGTACTGTTAACATAACAAACTGATCTGGCTTCAGGGTGCTGAGATTTCCATTGCCGCATTTGATCAGCGTTGATCATATCAGCCATGGGACAGCCCGCCTGCGGCTCCGGAATGATCACGGTTTTGTCCGGAGCTAAAATAGCCGCGGTTTCCGCCATGAAATGAACACCGCAAAAAACAATGACCGGTTCGGACCGCTTCGAAGCTTCAACGCTTAAGCCCAGGGAATCTCCTATGAAATCAGCGGCCTCCTGCACATCTCCTCTTTGGTAATTATGGGTCAGAATCACCGCCGCATGTTGTCTTTTTAAAGCTTCAATCTCCTCATATAGCGATGTTTTCACTTTTTTTCCATTATGTTTTTCTGGTTCTTTCCGGTTCAGTCAGCAAAGCAAAAAAAGCCCTGCCTGGCCTTTTCAGACAGACACCACTTCTTTTACTTCCGGAATTTCTTTTTTCAACAGTTTTTCAATTCCCATTTTCAGTGTCATCTGTGACATGGGACAGCCCGCACACGCTCCGGTCAGCTTGACTTTAACCACACCGTCATCCATTCCCACAAACTCGACATCTCCTCCATCGGCCTGGAGAGAGGGGCGTACTTTATTGAGAGCTTCCTGAACTTTTTCTTTCATCTTTATAACTCCTCGTCGATATATGATTTTTGCCTGATCTTTTAGGCTAGTTTGATTATAACCCAGATGATGAAGCTTTGGAAATTTTTCTCTGGATTACAGATCAAAAGTGGCCTCTAAAATAGCATTTTTCATGATTTAAGTCAACAAACCCTATGGTATTTATAGCCTTTGCGTTTCATTCTGTTGCCGCATTCCTTGCCTGCATGACTCGGTGCCCGGGAAAGAAATGAAGAGTCCACTCCGCAATTGCTTGTCGCGTATTTTTATTTTAATATGCGGGGTATATCAGGATGTATCCCCGCCACGAATTCATAGTTAATGGTCTCCATCATATCGGACAAAGTATCGACCGATATCATTTCATTTTTATTCCGGCCTACCAGCACGGCTTCATCTTCCAGCCGGACACCGGGGATATCGGTCACATCCGCCATTAAAAAATTCATGCAGATTCTTCCTCGGACCGGAGCTCTCTGTCCGTGAATTAAAACATAAGACCGCCCGGACAAACCTCTTCTGTATCCGTCCCGGTACCCCACTGGAATAATCGCCAGCCGGGTTTCACGCGTGGTTTTGTAGGTGCAGCCGTAACCGATAAAGGCTCCTTTCGGTACCTTTTTGACCTGCGCTACTTTAGCTTTCCAGGATAAAACCGGTTTCAACCGGAAAGGATCACGTTGGCGGAGCAAATTGGAAACATATACATCCCGGGAAGGCCATAGGCCGTACAGCCCGATGCCCACCCGAACCAGATTAAAATAAGTTTCCGGAAAGAGAATGACCGCCGCAGAGCAAGCAAAATGCTTGATAGGAACGGAGACACCATCAGTCTGCAAATTGTGGATTATCCGCAGAAAGTTTTCCAATTGATATTTTGCATAAGTGTGATCCGTCGTATCTTCAATATTAGCGAAATGCGAAGATAAGCCTTCCAGTTCCAATCCGGGGAGCTCCCGGGTTTTGCGTATAAAATCGAGCACCTCGCCATCCCGGATACCCTGCCGGTGAGTTCCGGTTTCCACCTTGATATGGATCCGGGCCGGTTTTCCCGCCCGTTGCGCGGCCGCAGATAACCGGACCAAGGTTTCGTGGTTGTATACGGTTAAGCGCAAGTCGAATTCAACCGCGGCTTTCAAATCCGCCAGCTGAACATAACCGACCACCAAAACCGGACACGTCACGCCCTGCCGGCGCAACTCCATTCCTTCCTCTAAATCATTGACTCCCAGCCAATCGGCACCGGTGTCAAGGGCGACTTGGGATACGGGCAGCATACCATGTCCGTAAGCATTGGATTTAACCATCGCCAGCAGTTTACGGCCGGACCCTGTCAGCGAACGGAACTGACGGATATTATACCGCAGAGCCTCTGAATCAATTTCAATCCATTGCAGGGGGATTGCACTCATCTCAGATTTTTCTTAAGGCCGCTATGAACCGCACTGAGATTAAAGTAATTATTCATTTGATCAAAAACAATCGTCTCCATCCGGTCGGCACCGGTGGAAATGACCGTAACTTCGGCCTCAGCGAGATCTTCGATCACGGCAATATAATCCTTAAAACCGGCGGGAAGGCTTTGAAAATCCTGCACTCCTTTTACAGCTTTTCCCCATCCGCGGCAGGTCCTGTAAACAGGCTTGACTGCATCCTGCACATCGGATTCCATGGGAAAATCCGTAAGTTTACCGCCTTTATATTCATAAGCGTGGCAGATCCTGATTTCATCCAAACCGTCCAGAACATCCGGTTTAGTCAGGGCAAGCTGCTTGACTCCATTGACTCTAACGGCGTATCTCAGGGCCACTATATCCAGCCATCCGCATCGGCGGGGCCTGCCGGTGGGCGCGCCGAATTCTTTTTCCTTCTCCAATAAAAAACCGCCGGCTTTTCCGCTTATTTTTTTGGGGA
>CAYRTV010000012.1:0-19710 GCA_964427225.1 uncultured Eubacteriales bacterium | reverse complement strand
GGTTTTTGCTGATTTCCGGAACGCTGTCCAGGATAACCAGAAAGACGCTTAAGAGAATAATCACAAGCAACGCGATATCAAATAGCTTACCCGCCTTGGTATCCGCCTCAAAAATAGTCTCGTAAAGCTTTGCCTTTAAATGATCCATAATACACCATGAACGATGGAGATAAGTCTCATGTCATACCCGGAGCGAAGCGGCGGGCCTCTTAGACGACGCAAAAGCGCATCCCGGCATAAAAGATCCCTTCTTTGCTCCTCCTCTTTTTTCAGCCCGGTCTAATCATAGAATTCGGCAATCGGCTTTCCCGACAGGATATGGTCGATAGTCATGAGATGACCGGTGACAATGCTTGCCGCCACTTGGGCTCCCATTGCGGCCATCGCTGCAATCGCCAGGCTTGCGAGGGTGACGGCCGTGGTCGCCACCCATACGGCGGCAACAATTGGAGCAACCAGCACCGCCAGCACGAAAAGCAGAACGCCCACCCAGCCGAATAAGCCCATTTCCTCCTCATCTTCTTCTTCCTCTTCATTTTCCTCGCTGAGAAACCACCATCCGCTTTGGGGATCGGGCTGAACCTGGGGATAGAGGAATGCCTCGGAATTCAGCATCTGGCTGTAAGCGGAAGCCATGCTCTGCTGGGTGAAGGCTTTACCCGATGTGGACGGATAAAAAGCGGCGGATCCATTCTCGTTGGAGAATGGCCCCTCTCCCGGCCAGGCATTTGTGTTTTCCGGCGCTTTCTTTTTGAGAGCCTTGAAGTCTTTAACGAATTGCTCCGCCTTAGCCCGGTCTCCGCCGATGAGGTCGCGGATTTTTGTGAGGACGATCTCTCCTGTGGCCAGGTGAACGGCCTCGCGGCATTCAGGTGATTTTTCCAGGATTTCCTTTAATGGAGCCTTGATCCCCCACTTGCCTCCCTGCTTGACGAAGGCGAAAGACCGGCCGTTTATGATCATGGCGACGGGAATGGCTTTTCCTCGTTCCTTTTTGTATTTGATCTCGGCCTTCAATTCGATTTTCAAGTTGACCAAGTTAGGCGGACGCTTGGCGAAAATGGTTTCCCGGAAGGTGAAAACCGTGAATACGATAAGAACAATGAGGACGAAATTTCGTCCCGGCTTAAATAAAGGCATAATCCCTCCTTACGGATTTGAACAAGTTGCTGTCAGGATGTGCAGTGCACGGAATCCCTTATATAGGTAAAAATAAACAGAGCCAAATAAAGAAACACAAGAAGGCTGATGCAGCTAACCCCATTCTGAAGCGAAACATGAATAACGTCCTTTCCCTATGAGATTCAATAAAAACGTTTGATTTATGTTATTGAGCGGACATCTAAAAGTCAATCTTTTTGTTTAAGGACAAAATATCCCTTGATGCAATTATCGGCACAGCCCGCGTCTTTTCTGCAAGCCTTATGACCAGCGGCATACGGTTTTTGGGAAGATTGAAGAGGGCAGCCGTAACAAGACAAACTGAAGTGAAAAAGGTAAAATAATCTACCAAGCTGAATGCAGCCGGATGTGCGCAATCCGCGCAGCGCTGCCGGTGCTTGGATTGTGATAACAGAAATAAGAATGGGTATGGGTTTTTAATATGGATACGGGTGTCATCACTGTTTTAATTATCCTCACTGCCACTGTGGCTGCGCTCATTTTCGAGATTGTCCGCATAGATGTCGCCGCGCTTGTCTGCATGCTGGCCTTGGGATTAACGGGCATACTGACGCCTCAGGAAACCATTTCCGGTTTTTCAAGCAATGCGGTGATCGCCATGATGGCGGTCATGATTCTGGGGCGGGGCATTGCGAAAACCGGCTTCATGGACCGGTTCTCGCGCGCCGTCTTGAAAAGAGCGGGAACCAGCCGCTCGAAAGTGATCGGGATGATGTCGCTGTCGGTTGGGATGATGTCAGGGTTCATTCAAAACATAGGCGCGGCGGTGCTTTTTCTGCCGGGTATACTCAATATCTCCCGCCGGAGCAAAATCCCGGCCTCGGGGCTGATCATGCCGATCGGTTTTGCCGCCATTCTGGGCGGCACCTTGAGCATGGTGGGATCCAGCCCCCTGATTCTGATCAATGACCTGCTCCGCAATGCGGGCATGGCGCCTTTTACATTGTTCAGCGTGACACCGGTAGGCGTATTGCTTTTGCTTGCCGGTATCGGTTTCTTTTTCTTGTTCGGCAAATTTGTTCTGCCGGATTCCACTCCCGAACAATCCATGTCGGAGCAGGAAAAGCTCATCGCCGCTTTACACCTGCCGCATAACATCTGGCATTACACCATTCCCCAAAACAGCGCATTAATCGGCAAAACAACTGAGCAATCGGGTGCATGGGACACGTTTAACCTTCATATTCTCAGTATTTCCCGGGGTAAAAAGCTGGAATATGCTCCCTGGCGGAAAACGACATTAAAGGCGGGGCAGGAGCTGGCGCTTCTGGGCAAAAAAGAACATGCCGAAAAATTTGCCGCCGCAAATGACCTGAAACACAAGAAACAAGATAACCGCTTTGCCGGTCTTGAGGATCCGGAAAGATCAGGATTCGCTGAGGTCATTATCCCGCCCCGTTCGGATATGGTGGGTCAATCCATTCGGCAGTTTTCCCTGCGCAAACGCTATGCTGTGGAACCGGTCATGCTGTTCAGCAAAGGTGAAGAAATTTGGGGGGATTTTTCCGACCATCCAATAATCCCCGGCGACACCATCATTGTTCACGGCTTGTGGGGCAACATAAGCGATCTGAAAGACAGCTCCGATTTTGTGGTGGCAACACCGTTTGAGGCCGAAAAAAAAGACCGGTCAAAAGCCGGGATTGCCTCGTTCTGTTTTCTGGCCGCTATTGCACTGGCTATGGGGGGCCTTACCATCTCGATAGCGTTTTTTGCCGGTGCTATGGCCATGGTTCTGGCAGGAGTGCTCACCATACAGGAAGCCTATCAAGCCATCGAGTGGAAGGTCGTGTTCCTGATCGCCGGCCTTATTCCGCTGGGGGCCGCCATGCAGAAAACCGGGACCGCCGCGTTTTTGGCGGAACAGGTGATGTCTCTGGTTCATGGAAGTCATCCGGTTTTTATCATACTGGCGGTAGCGGTGCTGGCCACTCTGTTTTCACTGTTTATGTCCAACGTGGGTGCGATTGTGGTGCTGGCGCCGCTGGTGATAAGCATGGCACAGATCGGCGGGCTCGATTCCCGCTCCATGGCGCTAATGGCCGCGGTCTGTACGGCCAATTCCTTCCTCTTACCCACCCACCAGGTCAATGCGATGCTGATGTCGGCCGGCGGCTACCGCAACGCTGATTATTTCAGAGCCGGAGGCGGAATGACCGCGATTTTTCTTTTTGTCGTCGTAACCGTGTTTTATTTATTTTATTTATGATTAATGAACCTGGATTATTTACGGGCCGAGATTGCCGCAGATGCGAGGCGCAGGGCATGAAGCTGTGGTACTTCACCGCGAATGCCCTGCAACAAAGCAGATGCGGTGAGAGTCGGCTCGCCCGAAGGGTAAAAAAAATTGCGATTAAAATAAAAATGTGAAAATGAAAAACGTTTTGCTTGATCTTTTAATAGAAACAATGTTAATTGCTGATAAAAAAGAAATTGCAAAAACATCGCAATTTTTTTTATAAATATTTCAGGTTAAAGGAGAGATTATTATGCTGCTTAAACAATTCTTCATAAGCAAAATCGCTCACAGTTCTTACATTCTCGCAGGTAAGGACACCTGCGCTGTCATTGATCCCAAGCGGGATGTGGACACCTACATCACCGAAGCCCGGGCTTTAGGCGTGGATATCACCCATATTCTTCAGACCCATCTGCATGCCGATTTCATTTCAGGGCATATGGACCTGGCGGAAAAGACCGGAGCGAAAATCTATGTGGCGAAATCGGCAAATTGCGATTTTGACCATGTTCCGTTGTCGGAAGGCGATACTGTCGAGCTGGAGGACATGGTTCTTGAGGTGCTGGAAACGCCGGGACATACGCCTGAGCATCTCAGCTATGTGGTGACCGATAAATCCCGCGCAGAGAGCCCCGTGAGTGTTTTCACCGGTGACACCCTTTTTGTAGGCGATGTGGGCAGGCCCGACCTGTTTCCGGATATGGCACAGGAGCTGGCCGGAAAACTCTATCACAGCCTGCATGACAAATTAATGAAGCTGCCTGATTATGTTGAAGTTTATCCGGCGCATGGGTCCGGTTCATTGTGCGGCCGGGCCATGGGCGCCAAACGGACCAGCACCATCGGCTATGAACGCCGTTTTAACTCCGCCCTGCAGATCGAAGACAAAGCCTCTTTTATCCAGTCTCTTACCGAGGACATGCCTCCCGCACCCGATCATTTCAGCCGCTGCAGCGATATCAACCGCAAGGGCCCGGGCCGGATTGTCGAACTCCCTGTTATGGAAGAATTAAACACACAGCAATTCGAAGAGCGGCTGGGCGATCCCAACATTGCGGTACTGGACAGCCGCAGTTATCATGCTTTTGCCGCACAGCACATAGCCGGCGCCTGGCATCTTGATCTCAACGGCAATTTCCCGACTTTCGCCGGCTGGGTTTTACCGACAGATAAAGATATCCTGCTGGTGGCGGATGATTATGAGAAGGCGCTTGAAGCCCTGACCTGGACACACCGGGTAGGAGTGGATAGGATTGCGGGTTACCTGGACGGCGGCATGGCTGACTGGGCTGTGAAGGGACTTGAGACCAGCCGCTTTAAACTGATATCAGCCGGAGACCTCCATGGTATGATCAAGGGCGATGCGGACTTTGTCCTGATTGACGTTCGTGCCCCGCTGGAATATGAAGACAACCACATCGAAGGGGCGGTCAATATCCCGGTGGCTGAACTGCGCACCCGCCATGCGGAGCTGGACAAGGAGAAAACGACAGTTCTGATCTGCAGCTCGGGCAACCGTTCCAGTCTTGGAGCCAGCATCCTCAAACAGCATGGATTCAAGGATGTGTGGAATGTCGCCGGCGGCATGACCGGGTACAGCGCGGCCGGCTATACCAGGGAATGCCGGGCCTGTGTCACTCCCCACGGTTCCAGATTCTTCACCAATGTTATCCGGGCTTAATTCGAGGGGATACAGATTAATCAATGGAGGGAAATCTGATGGAATTTTTATCACAAGTACGCTGGTCGCCTTATGCGGCCGGAATCGGGATCGGCATTTTAAGCTGGTTCACCTTTCTCATCTCCCGAAAGCCGATCGCCTGCTCCACGACCTTTGCAAAACTGAGCGGGATGATCGAAAGGCTTTTTCGCGGAAGCAAAGTCAAGGAGAAGCCGTATTACCGGAAAATAGGTCTGAACGTGGATTGGCAGATGATGCTGGTGACGGGGGTTGTCATCGGCTCCCTGATATCAGCGCTGCTGTCCGGTGATTTCCGCTGGCAGTGGGTTCCTTCTGTCTGGGCAGCCGCATTCGGCGGAGACGCTCTGCTGCGCGTCGTTGTCGCTGTGCTCGGCGGCATTTGCCTGGGTTTTGGTGCGCGCTGGGCGGGCGGGTGCACCAGCGGCCATGGCATCAGCGGCACCCTCCAGCTTGCCATATCCAGCTGGATCTCGGTCGTCTGTTTTTTAGGCGGCGGCATTTTAACGGCGCACCTCATCTTTAAATGGATCGGCTAGGGGAGGAGAAGAGACAGATGAATCATTCAGAAGATAAATCCAAAAAAAGCAAAGCTCCCCTGTTCTGGGGATTGGCATTCGGCATCGTGTTCGGATTCCTGCTCCACAAAGGCGGAGCGACAAAATATGATGTGATTATGGGGCAGCTGCTGCTCATCGATTTCACCATTTTCAAGATCATCCTTACCGCGATCCTGACCGGAATGATCGGCATCTATGCCATGAAAACCCTGGGCTGGGTGAAGCTGTCTACAAAATCCGGTTCTCTGGGCAAGAACGTCATAGGCGGACTCATTTTCGGCGTGGGCTTTGCAGTGCTCGGCTATTGCCCCGGCACCATAGCCGGAGCTATCGGCAACGGCAGCCTGGATGCTTTGGTCGGGGGGCTGGGTGGTATCTTGATTGGCGCCGGCCTTTTCGCCGCGGTGTACCCCCGTGCTGAGGCGGGCATTCTGAAGAAAGGCAGCTTCGGCGACGTGACCCTGCCGCGGCTGTTTAAAGTGAACGATTGGGTTATGGTCATCCCGGCTGCGGTGCTTATTTTTCTGTTCCTGTACCTGCTGGAACAGGCCGGATTGTGACATCCCGGTAGTGGAAAAAAGTAAGAAGGCATATTATAGGTTGATTTGTGCTTTCCTTTATATTTATGATAGTGAGTTAAATTGAATTAATCATGGATATAATACGTCCGCAACAATGAAAGTGAATCCACATGTCATCCTGAGGCCTGCGTTTGCAGGCCGTGAGGATCTTATACTGCTTCGGCAAAAGAATCGCCGCCGCTTCATCATACGAAGCAGCACAAGATCCTTACGTCACTGCGTTCCTCAGGATGACATGGCGAGTCACTTTCTAACCTGGATTATTCACGGGTCGAGATTGCCGCAGATGCGAGGCGCAGGGCATGAAGCTGTGGTCCTTCACCGCGAATGCCCTGCAACAAAGCAGATGCGGTGAGATTGCAAAAACATCGCAATTTTTTTATGAATAAAAAAAATAAAAAAGAGGAGTAAAATGAAAAAGAACAGATTGTTTTTCGCGGCAGTATTGCCCCTGATGCTGGTCGTTTTTCTGTGTGCGGCGGACCTGACGGCCGCAGCGGGACAAGCTGACCGGAAACCTGTAACCACCAACAAGGACACGCTGCTGACCATCGCCGTCCAGGGCCAAATCGCTCCGGCCCAGCCCTCCCGGTCGTACGCCGTCACATGGGACGGAACACCCAAGGTGCTGGTTGGGACCGGCGGCATCAATTATAACCTGAAAATCGGCGATCCGATTTTCGGATGGGCCAGCGGGGACAGGGCGACCATGGGTGTTGCGGTTGAAGGCAACGGCCCCGATGCCCGTTCCCGGGGAGCCTGGGTTTCTCAGGTTTGCATCGGGAACGAAGTGAAGCTGCTGTCCGGCCCGGCCAAAGGGGAAAAAGGCATCATCACGGGCAAGATGCGCGGCTTCGCTCTGGTACATTTCGAGGACGCCGTACTCGACAAGCTGACGATCGGCAATGTCATGCTGTCCAAGTCCGTAGGAGTTGGGCTTAAAATCAACGGGTTTGACGATGTCTTTGTCCATAATTTAGCGCCCGAAGTTCTGGAAAGCCTCGCCTCTCAGACGCCGGACGGCCTCATTGAGGTCCCTGTCGTCAAAAAGATACCCGGGGATCTCATGGGCCGGGGATATATTCAGACCTGCTACCCTCCCGACATTGAAAAATACGGGCTCAAGGATCTTCGCTTCGGGGACATCGTTTTTCTCGAGGATGTACAGAGTGTCTACGGGAACGGTTATTATAAAGGCGGCGCGGTCATCGGCATTATTACCTCCGGGCCGAGCGACATGGCCGGCCAGGGCATCGCTGTTACGCCGGTTCTTTCTACCAAAGAGGGACGGCTTACTTCCCGGATCGACCCCGATGCCAATTTAGGAAACTTTCTGGGCATCGAGATGGAATCGGAAGCTTCCCCTCCGAGCCCCGCCGAGCCGGGCGTTCTGAAGACCAACAAGGACAAGCTGATCACAACCGCGGTCGAGTCAATTCCCATTCCGGCACGCGCCGCAGACTATAATGTCACGTATGACGGATCGCCGAGGATCGGCATCGGCATGCATTCGATAAATTACACGGTATCATTCGGAGACCCCGCCTACGGCTGGGCAAGCTCAGACCATGTGGAGCCCGACGTCTCCACTTACGGCCGCGACGCCGACAGTGCCGCCGCATGCGCTATCGCCATCCTGTCCGGGATCGGTAATCCCGCCGAGGTCCTGACCGGCGAAGCCAAAGGTGCCGAAGGATACTACATCGGCCGTCACTCGCCCGCCCGGGACATATTGTGGTTCCCCAAGGACGTGCTGGACAAGCTGTCACTGGATGACAAGTTCCAGGTTAAGGCCAGGGCGGTCGGCCTGAAAATCGAGGGCTTCGAGGATGTCCGGGTGAATATGATCTCTCCGGAACTTTTAGAAAAGATGGGCATTGTCATCCAGGATGGCCAGCTGGTTGTCCCGGTGGTGATGGAAATTCCGGGCCGCATCATGGGTTCGGGATTGGGGGCCTCGTTTGTCGAGACCTCGGATTACGACATCCAGACGACTTGTCCCGATACCGTCAAACGCTATAATTTAGAGAAGCTCAGGCTTGGGGATGTGGTGGCCATCCGCGACCATTATAACGCCTTCGGCACCGGCCGGCATAAAGGGGCGGTGACAATCGGCGTCGTCTGCCACGGCTGGAGCTATCTGGCAGGCCACGGCCCCGGAGTCAACACCGTCTTGAGCGCCCTGCCGGGCCGCATCAAACCCCGCATTGATCCCGACGCCAACGCGGCCTATTATCTCGGAATCCGGGAGAAGCCGGCCGCCGCCTCTGCCGGGCAGTAGGGGATTGCCGGACTGCCACGCCATCTTGGGGGCCGTGTGTCATCCTGATCCCCCGTCTGTCATCCTGCGGCCTGCGTCGCCCAAAGAACCGGATCCCTTCTTTTATTTTAATCCGTAATATTGTAACCTGAACGGCAGAGCAGAATATAAAAAATGGACCAGCTGATTGTCTTTGCCGCCCTTATCCTGGCCCTGGGGCTTTTCGCATGGGGCAAGCTTCGCCATGACTTTGTAGCACTTATCGCGCTTTTCATCCTGGTAACAGCCGGAATCATTTCCCCCGACGAGGCCTTTACCGGTTTCGGCCATCCGGCGGTCATTACAGTGGCGGCTGTTTTGATCATCGGCAAGGCCCTGGAATATTCCGGGCTGGTGGATGTCCTCGGCAAGTGGGTCATGACAGTCGGGAAAAAGCAAATCCATCAGATTATGGTTATTTCCGTTCTGGTGGCCGCGGCTTCCGCCTTTATGAACAATGTGGGGGCTGTCGCAGTCATGATGCCGGTTGCCCTCCACATGGCAAAAAAAAGCGGACATTCCCCTTCCTTTTATCTCATGCCGCTTTCTTTTGCGTCCCTTCTCGGCGGCATGCTGACTTTAGTCGGAACGCCTCCCAATATCATCATTGCCACATTCCGGGCTGAAGAAACAGGGGAGGCCTTCGGAATGTTCGCTTTTTCTCCGGTTGGAATCGGGCTGGTTGTAACCGGGATTCTGTTTGTGACATTGGCGGGCTGGCGCCTGATTCCCAAGCGGACCTCCGAAAAACCGGATCAAAATCTGTTTGAGATAGAGAAATATATCACCGAGGTCAAAGTCACCAAGGAGTCCAAGCTGAACGGGACTTGTCTCGGAGACATGCACAAAATATCCAAGGCCGATGTGCAGGTGCTGGGGCTTGTCCGCCAGAAAAAAAGAATTCACGCGCCGGGCAAGAGTGAAGAATTAAAGACAGGCGACATCATCATCCTGGAAACCGACGCTGAAGAATTAAAAGCATTTTTAAACGATACCAAAGTGC
The DNA here is from genome assembly GCA_964427225.1 of uncultured Eubacteriales bacterium. GTDB lineage: Bacteria > Acidobacteriota > Aminicenantia > Aminicenantales > Aminicenantaceae > CAYRTV01. Next base: position 10,147 of record CAYRTV010000012.1, on the reverse strand, counting down.
AGCTGGTCGGCGGCAAGCAGTTCCGGAAAGATGCCGCCGGTTCGAAAAATATAAAGACCAGCGAGGTTATTGTTGTTCCGGACTCCCCGCTAATCGGGCAAACGGCATCCAGCATGAAAATGCGCTCACGCTACGGTGTTAATCTGCTGGCCGTGGCAAGGCGGGGAAAGAGGCTCCGCAAGCGGCTCGATCACATTTCCTTTCAGGCGGGTGATGTGCTTTTGCTGCAGGGCCGCACGCACATGATAGACGATGTCATTCCGACTATCGGATGCCTCCCCCTGGCCCGGAGGGGGTTGCGGATCGGTTACCAAAAAAAGATAGGTCTGAGCTTGACCATTTTCGCCGCCGCGATTGTCCTGGTGGTCACCGGCCTGCTGCCGGTCCAGGTGGCCTTCACAATGGCCGCGGCCGCCATGGTGCTCTCCGGTGTGCTTCCGCTTAAAGAGATGTACGCCGGCATAGACTGGCCGGTTATTGTTCTTTTAGGCGCCATGATCCCTGTGGGCGGGGCGATGGAGACCTCAGGCGGGGCTGCATTTATAGCCAATCAGATCCTCATCCTGGGCCAGCAAGTCCCTTTCTGGGCTGTGATCACGCTGATACTCGTTATCACCATGTTTCTCTCGGATATCATCAATAACGCCGCCACCGTGGTGCTTATGGCTCCGGTGGGCATCAGCCTGGCGCACAGCATGGGCGCGTCTATCGATCCCTTCCTTATGGCCATAGCCGTAGGCGGGTCGTGCGCCTTTTTAACTCCGATCGGGCACCAGTCCAACACCCTGGTCATGGGGCCGGGAGGCTACAGGTTCAGTGACTACTGGCGCATGGGATTGCCGCTTGAGATTCTGATCGTTCTGGCCGGTGTTCCGCTTATTCTGTTTTTCTGGCCGGCATGAGGCGGATTTTATATAAGACTCTTTTTCAGGTAAAATATAAACATACCGTGTCATCCTGAGCGAAGCGAAGGATCCCAAAGTGCCTCGGCCATGGAATCGGTTCCGTCTCATTCAGACGAAGCAGCTTGAGATCCTTCGTCACTTCGTTCCTCAGGATGACATGCGATTGTCATCCCCAGGCCGCGATAGCGGCCGTGGGGATCTTAGACTGCTTCGCCGAAAGAATCGGTTCCATCTCTTCAGGCGATGCAGCGTAAGTAATAGTATAGGATAAATAATGTTGAAAAAAATCAGGCTCTTCGGCCAGGTGTTTGAGCAGCGGGATGAGATAATCCTCAGGGATTATCTGGCCCTTGAGCGGACCAAACTGGCCAACGAGAGGACTTTACTGGCGTATCTGCGGACATCCCTGTATATGCTGCTCGGCGGCATTGCGTTCTTACGTCTCACTGATTTTGAGAGCATCCGGTGGGTGGGATATGTGTCGTTAGCCCTGAGCGCGATACTCATTTGCGTCGGTGTGGTCAGGTATTATGTGATTAAGAGGCGCCTGACCCGCTATTATAAAAAGAATGCCTCAATAGAAAAATCTAAAGGAGGAAAAAATGAGGAATAAGCTTATCATTATTTTAGCCGCGGTTTTGATTGCCGCCGTTGGTTTTTTTGCCTGCGGGGAAAAAACAGAGGAACCAGCCTTAGAGGAAACAGTCATTGAAGAGCCGGAAGCAGGAGCCAGACTCGACGGCAAGAAAGTGGCCATTCTTATCGCAGAAGGATTTCACGATAGAGAAACGCTTGATCCTAAAAATTTCCTGGAAGACCTTGGCGCCGAAGTGGTCATACTCGGCCCGGCTGCAGGCGACGTCAAGGCCTACAACAGCGAACAGGTCGTGACCATTGAGATGGCCGTGGGAGAAGCCGAAGTCGCGGAGTTTGACGCGCTGATTCTTCCCGGAGGAAAGGGACCGGCTGTGCTGAGAGAGCATGAGCCTGCGGTTGAATTCGCCGGAGCTTTTCTTGAATCCGGCAAACCGGTTGCCGCCATCTGCCACGGCGCGCAGACCCTGATTACAGCCGGTGTGATCGAAGGCAGGAGAATGACATGTGTATCCTCTGTCGCTCCGGAAGTTGAGGAAGCCGGCGGACTTTATCTTGACCAGCAGGTGGTGGTAGACGAAAATCTGATCACCTCCCGAGTCCCCGATGATTTACCTGCCTTCAATGAAGCCATTCGTAATGCCTTAAAGTAACCGGCTCCCAATTGTCATCCTGAGTCCCCCCTTGTCATCCCCCCTCATTCCCTGATTTCTTCTTTTCTTTTCCGCATGGCCGCCCTGACTTCCTCCAGATTATTTCCATCGTACCGGATAACTTGGGGATGCTGATAGCTTTTATTGGACTCATGTGCGGGCATAACAACAAGCCCCCGTTTTCTCCAATTGAGCCAGCGTTTGATGTATTTGGGATAATCTTCAACCAGAACGGTTCCATAAACAAGCCCTTTATCTCGAGTTAAGGTTATACTGAAATCTTCTCCAAAATGCTTGTCTATACATTTCTTTTTCCCGGACCATGCAGCGGGCTTTTTCCTCGGCCCCTGGGTTAGAATGTGGATATGATATTCCAGTTCTTCAGCGATTTGCAAAATGTCCCACCCTAACTGCAGCTTGGGCATATTCGACCAAAATGACTCTGATTCAGTAATTAAATCAATGCGATTCTGCAAATACTTTGGATTATCCCTAAATGTAAAAGACACCTCGGGTTCTTGAGGAGATTTAATGTCCTTCAGCTTTTTTTCCAGCGACCCTGCATAGTCAAACAGAGTGCCGTCCATATCAAATAAAGCAATCAAATCGTTTTTCATGTAATTAAAATCCTTTGTTTTGTGAAGTGAAAATTATCACATTATGCCTTTATTTTCAATTTACCCCGCCGTTGCCCCCTTGTCATCCTGAGGCCGCGTTAGCGGCCGTGAGGATCTTATGCTGCCTCGCTAAAAGAACTGCCCCCAATTTACCATACGACGCAGCACAAGATCCTTACGTCACTTCGTTCCTCAGGATGACATGTGGAAGCCGATTCCTTCTAAATACTTTATATTGAGACCATTTCTTTGGTATATTAGATATCTGAAACCATGGCCATTTGGGAGGATTCGCTATGAAAAAACTGACCCCGGCATTCATCCTTATCCTCATAACCGGACTTGCCCTGTGGTTCGGCACAACCCGGCTTCCCGCCCAGAGCGAGGGAGACCAAATCCTCGACGGCATCGGCGAGACGGCCTTGATCGCCCGCTATGTGTTTGACGGCAATACGCAGGACCGGTCCCGCAACCAGTTCCACGCCGAAGTCATAGGAGACGACCCCTCATATACCGAACACAGTCCCTTTGACAAGGTTCTCGCTCTCCAGAACAGCGCCCTCCGCATCCCCGGGCAAGCGTTAGCCGGGGTCGACAGTCTGAGCATTTCCTGCTGGGTCCATCTCATCGCCGAAAAACCCGGACAGAGACTCTTTGATTTCGAAGGATCTCCCGGCCGCGGCTTTTACTGTGAGCTGACAGGCCCCGACATCGACAACGGCCTCCGTGTCCGCATAACCGGCGGCGGCGAAGATGCAGGCCAGGGGTTTTCCGCCCGGTTCAGATCCCCCGGACGCTGGTTCCATGTGACCGTCGTCTTCGACGCGGTCCACCGGACACTGACCGGCTATGTCATGGGCCGCGAGGCCGGCCAGGCGGATAATATAACACTCAGCCTGGAAGACGTTCTGGACTGGGATAATCCCGAAAACAACCGGCTTCTGATCGCTCAGGCGGCAAGCGCGGATAAACCGGCTATGGAGGCCCACCTCCGCGACCTGCGCCTCTACAGCATCCCGCTCAGCCAGGACCAAGCTAGAGCCGTCGCCTTCGGAGAAGGCGGAGGCAGAAGGCGGGAGAGAGCGGTCGACCCTGAGGCCCCCGAGCTCCGCTCCCTGGCCCTCATTAAGGGACTGACCAATGTTCCCGATATCGCCGTTAATACAACCGTGGATGTCCTGCCCCGGCTGCCCGCTCATATTCCCGGCGTCTATGAACAAGGCGCTGCCGGCCCGCAGGTCCGGGTCCTCTGGCCTGCGCCGGCCGATAACAGCGCGGTCCTTGAACCCGGGACCTATACCCTGACCGGTGTTGTGCCGGGCACTCCTTTTGAACCCAAAGCCGTCGTTACGGTCAAACCGGCCGAACCCGCCGCCACTCCCGAGAAACCGAAGATGAAGGCGGAACCTTTCCCTCTGGGCCGTGTTGTCCTGAAGCCTTTTGCCGACGGACGGAAAACGCCCTTTATTAAAAACCGCGATAAATTTGTCTCCGGCCTCTCCACCGTCAATCCCGACACCTTCCTCTATAATTTCCGCGACGCTTTCGGACAGCCCCAGCCTGAAGGCACCGAGCAGCTGGGTGGCTGGGACAGCCATACCTCCCGCCTCCGCGGCCATGCCAGCGGCCATTATCTCTCCGCCCTGGCCCAGGCCTACGCCGGCTCCATCTACGATGAGAGCCTACAGGCCGGCTTCCTTAAAAAAATGAACTATATGATCGACACCCTCTATGCCCTGGCCCAAAAATCAGGCCGTCCCGCCGAACCCGGAGGACCGCATAACGCCGACCCCCTCGCCATCCCGCCCGGACCGGGAAAAACCGGCTATGATTCCGATCTAAGCAAAGACGGCATCCGCCGCGATTACTGGAACTGGGGGGAAGGCTTCATAAGCGCCTACCCGCCCGACCAGTTCATCATGCTGGAAAAGGGCGCCACCTACGGCTCAACCAATGACCAGATCTGGGCCCCTTACTACACCCTGCACAAGATCCTGGCCGGACTGCTCGACTGCTACGAAGTCGGCGGCAATCCGAAAGCCCTGGAGATCGCCGAAGGGATGGGTACCTGGTCCCATAAACGGCTCCAGGCCGTGTCCGCGGACACCCGCATTGCCATGTGGAACCGCTATATCGCCGGCGAATACGGCGGCATGAACGAAGTCATGGCCCGCATCTCCCGGCTTACCGGTAACCCGGACTTTTTGGCCTGCGCCCGGCTTTTCGACAACACCAAGTTCTTCTTCGGCGATGCCGAACACAGCCACGGCCTGGCCAAAAACGTCGACACCATCCGCAGCCGCCATGCCAATCAGCACATCCCCCAGATCATAGGAGCCATGGAGACCTACCGGATGTCCGGGATTCCGGACTACCACACCGTAGCGGATAATTTCTGGACCAAGGTTTGGCATCACTACATGTACAATATAGGCGGTGTCGCCGGAGCCAAAAATCCCCAAAACTCCGAATGCTTCACAACCGAACCAGACACCCTCTTCACAAACGGCTTCAACATGGGCGGACAGAACGAGACCTGTGCCACCTACAACATGCTCAAGCTCAGCCGGCATCTCTTCTTCTTCGATCCCGACCCCCGGTATATGGATTACTACGAACAGGGCCTCTACAACCACATCCTGGCCTCCGTGGCAGAGGATAACGCCGGCAACACCTACCATGTCCCCCTCAACCCGGGAGCCCGCAAGCGGTTCTCCAATGAGGACATGGACGGCTTCACCTGCTGCAATGGCACCGCTCTTGAAAGCAACACCAAGCTGCAGGATTCGATCTACTTTAAAAGTACCGGCAACCAGGCCCTTTATGTCAATCTTTATGTGCCGTCCACCGTCAACTGGGAAGAACGAGGCGTATCTGTCACCCAGAACACGAATTTCCCGTATGCCGACTCGGTCACACTCAAGGTTTCAGGCGTCTCCCCATTCGCGCTTAAACTCCGTGTTCCCGCCTGGGCGACCCAGGGATTTTTCGTCAAGATAAACGGACAAGAGGAAAATGTCCAGGCTGAGCCCGGCTCTTATCTGACTCTCAAACGCGATTGGAAAGACGGCGACACCATCACCCTCCGCATGCCCTTCTCCTTCCGCCTCGAACCGGTTATGGATATGCCGAATCTCGCCAGTATTTTCTACGGCCCGGTCCTGCTGGCCGTCCAGGAGGAAGGCCCCCTGCCGGCCTGGCGCGCCGTCACCCTCGATGCGGAGGACATGGCCCGGTCGATCGATGGCGATCCGTCCGCCCTGCACTTTACTATCGACGGGCTGGAGTTGAAGCCGTTCTTTGAGACCTACGGGCATCATTCGGTGTATGTGGATGTGACGCTGGAGTAGGGATCCCCCAACAGGGAAATTCAGTTTTTATTGAATCTAAGCAGTCAGAGCTCGGTGGTCCCTGTCACCTTTCTTTTCTTGATCGGCACTGCCTGCGCATGGACAACCGTCTGAAAAAACCTAACGGATTTTCCAGCTGGGCATGCACACGTCAACCGGACGAGGATTCGAACAAGATGAAGGATCAGGACTTCGGTGACGTGAACGACTATCGCAAGTGCGGCCAAGACTGAGAATAAAGAAGACGCAGATTTTCGGATCTTCTCTCATTACTGGGGATTATTTGTTGACTTGTCTTTTCTTTTTTCTGTATAACAAACGAGGAAGCTGCTTTTTTGTTTTTTCAGTAGCACACCTAATCTTATGTGAGACCTGTAACGAAAGGAGAACAGAACATGTTTCAAAAGAAAAGAACATTTTCAACCGTGACTCTGGGCTTGATGATCTGCGCCCTGGTCCTCGTTGGCTGCAACGCTAATTCGAATGACGCGGACGCAATGTCCGGACAAAAAGCCACCACGACTTCACCGGCTTCTGCACAGGGCAAAGCGCCGGCTGAAACCATCGTCCCGTCTGGCTGGAAGACGGTCTCTGGCGGTCAATGGAGCCTTTCCATTCCTGAAGACTGGGTTGACGATTCTGGTTTTTACTATCCGGAAGAGGCTGCCAATTCTATGACGGGCGCACCCAACATCTTTTGCGTAATCGGCACCCGGATGATACCAGAGGGAAAGACCGCGGAGGACGAGCTCAAGTCGATGTTCGGTTCGGCTCTTCTGAACAAAACCCCGGTGACGGTGTGTGAAAAGGACGGTTACATGGCGGAGGCGAAGAGCAACCTGGCGCTTGTATTCGAGGATGAAGCATCCACATCGTTCGGGCAAGGGGCGGCAATCGAATACATTAACTGCGGTACTCCGACTTCGGCCAAGTTTAAACAGTACGAGCCGATCTTCCGGCGCATCCTCGAGTCCGTGCATTGTCCGGCCGATTGATACCCTTTCGGGAGATCGCGGGTTAAAACGGTCCGAAAATTACGTTTGCTGCCGTGATATCAATGCGTTCGCCGGTCCCGACCCCGAACAAGCGGATACGAGGCGCAAATAGTAAGGGTGAAAAGATAAAGTGGACTTATTAAAAATATTGCTGAAGCCTGTTTTGGTTTTTAATAGAAAAAAATTAAATCCTAGTTTTAAGAAAGCTTTAGTTAGAGAAATCTCAAAATTAATTCCAGACAATTCATATGTACTTGATTATGGATGCGATGATGGAAAAGTCGCAGAAGCAATTATGAGAATAAAACCTAGTGTGAAAATTGTTGGAATTGATGTTCAGGGAGATAGATCGTGTCAAATTCCAAGAAAAATTTATGATGGCAAAAAAATTCCATATAAGAGCAATACTTTTGATGTTGTTGTAAGTCTTGATGTTTTGCATCATACAAAAGATATCAAAGCTAGTTTAAAAGAACTAAAAAGAGTCAGCAAAAAATATATAATTATCAAAGATCATGCTGTGTATAGTGAGTTTTCTAAAAAGTTATTGACTTTTACTGATTATATGACGAATTTGGAAGCCAATATTAATTGTGCTTATAATTTTCCCTATAAAGAGAAATGGTACGAAATGTTTAAAGAATTAAAATTCAAATTATTAAAAGAACCTCAAAATATTCATTTTTCATATTTCAGAAATGAAAGATATAATCCTATTTTTATGATTGAACTCTCGCGGCTCTCTTACCCCGAAAGGGATTTCAAACACTCGCCTGAGCTTGACACGAGGAGATGCCAAAAAAAATACTATCAACAATCATTGTGAGCATTCAAGAAAAATCAAGTGTGATCTTCCGTTTCAGCCGGTCAGTGGGACATATACGCCTCGCCCTTCACGATTCAGGACATGAGAATATAAGGATTTCCGCTACATATTCCAGCGGTAAGTCATTTTCAGCAGGAAAATATAGTCGCCCGGGGCCATGAACAGATCACTCAGGTCGCGGCCCAGCTGCAGTTCACCGGGGTGCGAATAATCCCTGCGGTTTTGAGTCCACACAAAGTAGACCAATGACCAGGGATGATATTCCCAGCGCAGAACGACGGTACCCCGGAGTGATTTGAAATTAAAGTCCGGGTTATAAAACGAAAACCCGGACGCTCTTCCGGGTCCATCCGGGTCTACAGTATAAAAATTATCGGCATATTCAACCGTTCCCGTATCCAGTCCATACATATTGTAATCAGAGCTTCCCGGCCGGGCTAATTCTTTAAAGCGGTCATATTTTCCAACCGCTAAAAACGGCTGGAGATAGGCCTGCAATGTCAGCTTGGGAGCAAAAATCCAGTTTAAGCGGATCTCAGCTGAGATCACTTCCTGCCGGAGACGTCCAAATACATAACGGGCCCCAAAGGTTTCCGCCATAACAGGGTCGTCAACCTTTCGAATCCACTGATAGTTGGTTCGGTTCATCATGTAAGACGGCCCTACGGATAAATCAAAATTGGTGCGCGGTTTCCATGAAACACTGAAGCCATAATTCTGGCGAAGAGAGTCGATTTCCGGACGCCTGTACGTGCCGCTTGAAATGGAAAACACAAACTGTTTCCTGGAATCCGTTCTTATACTGAAGTCACCTAGATATCCAAAGGGAACTTTAACCTGTCCCTCCGGCCCAGCCGGGAAGTTATGTGTCCGGGTTTGGAATCGAACATACGGGCAGCGACATAAAGCGCATCCCTGTCATAGGCCACCCAAACCAGGGTTTTTTCGGTTGGCTCTGCTCCGTCAATGGGGTCAGATTGAATAAAACCGCCGGTGCCTTCGCGCTGCCAAACAGGTTCTTTCAATCGACCGTCAATCTCCACTCTTTGGTCGAGCCTGACTGCCGGAATGCTGCGTTCCTCCGGTGTCCGGTCACTCTTATTCTGACCGGAAAAACCCGGGCTGATTAGAATTCCAATGAGTCCCGCATATAAAATTATTCTTGATTTCTTCACAATTTTCACCATCAGATTCAAAAAGGTTTTACTGTCATTCAATAATATATACGCAGGGAATTTTAAAAAGGTTGCCGCTCAAAGCTGTCTTCCGGTTAAATCCTTCCCTGACCACCAAAGCGGCCAGCGGCGAAAATTCACGGATGCGTCCGATGCCGAGCCAACGTTCCCCGCAGCCAGTTCCTTCAGGGTAATGAACCGAAGGGTCGATGGGCGCCGGCGCTGGACTGCTGCCGGGTCAAACGTGAGGTATACAACAATCTCTTCCGCAGAGGAGATGGCCACCATTGCCATCCTGGACCGGCTGTTCCATAAAGCGCATATCTTCAACATCGATGGCAACAGTTACCGGCTCAAGGACTTTAGTGACATGATCCAAGATACCCAAAAGGAGAAAACCCATGAGCCCATACCCAGGACCAAGCGGGTGCGTAAAACTATGCGCCCTGGTTTTTCTATACCGGCATGTGCTAAATCGTGATCTCGGTCTTCTCGAAGGACTGATTCGCGCCAAACAGCCCGGCAGGCTCCCTTGCACCCGCCTCATAAAGGATGGATATGACATCAGAACAGTCCAGGAACGACTCGGGCATAAGGATGTCAGAACAACCATGATTTATACTCATGTTCTGAATCGCGGAGGACAAGGCGTCCTGAGTCCTGTCGACAGGCTCCTATAGGTCATCATTTATCAAGTTGTTGCAAAAACAGGAAGATTCCTATAATCTTCGTTTAGACGGACATATGGGATGTATTGATTTTTTGGGGGAATCGGTTGAATTTGTGCGAATTTTTTTATTTTCACTCAATAAAACCGATCCAGCCCATTCAGCATATCGCAATAGACGGAAATATGTGCCGCATTAACACAGCCGAATTGGCTTTATATTATATGTTATGCATAAGAAGAATATATACAATTGTATTTAGCCCACCAATTTAGAGGAATAAGCACAATTGATTTTACACAAATGTTGTACGCAATAGGCGCGCAAGATACAATAAGACAGATCGGCCATCCTTGGCCTCTCA
>CAYRTV010000011.1:0-20278 GCA_964427225.1 uncultured Eubacteriales bacterium | reverse complement strand
AGGCAGAACCTAATGTTGTTCCTTTATGTGATGTGCTGCTGGTCTTGCTCATCATCTTTATGGTTATTACGCCTATGGTGCAGAAGGGAATTGATATAAAACTCCCGGAGACCACGGCAGAAACCAGTTCCACTCCCAAAGGCCTGATTGTTTTGACAGTCAAAAAAGGCGGAATTGTGGAGATCAATCAGGAAGCTATTGAAATGAATATGCTTCAGAACCGTCTCCGCAGCATCTATGAAGCCCGTCAGAATAAAACCATTTTTATTCGCGCCGATGCAAAGCTCCCCTTCAGCACCATCGTTCAAGTTATTGATATCGCCAAAGGAGCCGGAGTCGAGGATACCGGCATTATTCCGGAATATTTCACTGAAGAAAAGATGTGATTCCTCTGCCCTACCCTAAGAATCCATGATTAAACGATGGGCGTGGGTAAACGCTGTATTGGTTATTTTTGCATCTTTTATTTTATCTCAATCCATAAAACCGGGAAAGCTGAATAAGGAATGGCTTTTATCCAGCTTTCCCGGCTTTCAAATTCATTTTCAAAATTACCAGCCCCAACCCGAAGTCATTCAAGACATTGAAGCCTGGAATGAATATGTCCGCATCGAAATTTACTTAAGAACCGATTGTGAACTCAATGCGGAACTGGCTGCCGCCTTCGCCAAAACAATGGAATTGTCCGAAAACCCGTATATTGAATCGGACTACTTTCGGCTTCCGTCCGACCTGACACAATCAGAAAAATACTTCCTAGGAAAAAACATCACCAAATCCCCGACTTTTATCATTTATGACGGCAACAGCCGGGAATTAGGCCGGATTGCCGGCAGCCCCCTAAAATCCATGGAACAGGATTTAATGGATATTCTGTCAGCACCGCCGCCGGATGATTACAGTTTGGATTATGATTTTTTCATGAACAATTATCACGCCGACCTGGATGTCAATTGTGCTGAATGCCATCTTCCCTGAATTTCAGGGTTATTTGATCGGTCCTATGACCTCACGGCTGACGACCAGCCTCTGAATATCATTCGTGCCTTCATATATCTGCAGCAGCTTGGCATCCCGCATTAACTTTTCCATGGGATAATCTTTCATATAGCCGTATCCTCCCAAAATGTCGAGAGCGGTGGTCGTGGTCTGCATGGCCATATCCGAACCGAAAAACTTGGCCATCCCAGATTCTTTACCGCAGGGTTTCCCCTGATCCAATAACCACGCGGCTCTCCAGACTAAAAATCTGGCTGCATCGATCTCCGCGGCCATCTGGGCAATTTTAAAAGATACTCCCTGTAACAATGCAATCGGCTTCCCAAACTGGATCCGGGTTTTTGCATAGTCTACCGCATATTCCAAAGCCGCCCGGGCCACTCCGACACCGCCGGCTCCGACGGGAGCCCTGGTCTGATCAAGGGTTTTCATCGCGATGATGAACCCCATGCCTTCTTTAGCGATTAAATTCTCAGACGGAACTTTAACATCTTCGAAAAACAATTCGGCCGTATTTGACGCCCGGTGGCCCATTTTATCCTCTTCTTTTCCGACTGTAATACCGGGTGTGTTACTGGGGACAATAAAAGCACTCATTCCGCGGGCACCTTTATCCGGAGCGGTCAAAGCGAACACAACATACAAATCAGCAAAGCCTCCATTGGTGATGAAACATTTGGATCCATTGATAATATATTCATCGCCTGATTTTTCAGCCTTGGTCTTCAACGAACCGGCGTCCGAGCCAGCTTCTCTTTCCGTTAAGCAAAAAGCGGCCAAACCGTATTTTTGAGTAAAGGGAGTGAGAAATTTCTTTTTCTGCTCATCGCTTCCCATCAAAATGATTGGCGTCAAAGCCAACGAAGTCGCCATGATCGTGGTATACATTCCCGCACATCCGCGGGCCAGCTCTTCACTGATTATCACGGTATCCACGTGGCTCAGGCCTCCCCCGCCGTACTCTTCCGGAATATCCGCAGAGATAAATCCCACATCAAACGCTTTCTTATAAATATCTTCCGGAAATTCATCGCCTTTATCGTATTTCGCCGCATTGGGCCGCATCTCATTCTCTGCAAACTCACGTGCCATCTCCTGCAGTGCTTTCTGTTCATCGGTCAAGCTGAAATCAATCACTTTTTTCCTCCTTGGTCTCAAAATACTAACCCTGATGATATTATGGACCGGGGGCAAGGTCAAGCCGGAATCTTTATTTTTTTAGCTCCGGTCCGTTTTTTTACACCGCCGCTATGGTCAGGAAAGGCGTATGTCTTCCCTGGCCAAATAAAAAGATGGATGCGGAATCGAAAACAGTTCTTCCAAAATAGATTGAGGGCGGATGCTCAACCCCGGCTGAAAAGAATAGACCAGAATCAAACGGTGTTTTTTAGAGTTTAAACTTATTTCCTTGACGGCTCCTGGGCCGGAGTCACGATCGTGTGCAAGGATCAGGCTGATGACCTCATCCATATCCATTGTGTGTTTCTCAAGTCCTCTCCGAATGGTCTCAGAATCAAGTCTGACTGAATAAACCAGTTCTTGAATTGATTTTGTCAACGAAGGAGAGTCAAATTTTATCCTGTCAACGGCGGTAAGCCAAATGCCGCCGGGTAAAGAAGTGTTGACCAGGCTGACCGTTTCATCCGGAAATACATAATGCGACCGGAATTCAAATACTTCATTCTGCCCTTCCATTCCCAGGGGAAGGGCTGGAGGGAATGACAACTGCATTTTAGGATGGAATCCCCGGGAATAAAGCGCCTTGATCCCCGAACGCCTTAACCCCCGCTGCAGGATGGTGCTGGTGTCAATATGCGACAAGAACCTGGCTGGACCTGTTTTTTGATACCTCACCCGGTAACGGTGAACAGTATCATCATCTTTATTTCCTAGAGGATGCCAAATCGTTACCGGAACAGGACACGGGAATTGAGCTGGCTTCGGCTCAAAACCCGGGAAATCGCATCCCCGGCATTGGGAACACACTCTGTCACGGCATTTCGATGACTTTTCCTCCTTCCGGGATAATTTCCATTCATCCAGCAAGTGTGATTTCTTTATCCCGCAATCAATGTGTTCCCATGGCAAGACTGCACTATGTTCAATAGACCTTAAATAATCACTGACCGCGATACCTTGCCGCTCAAAAGCTTTTTGCCAAATCGAGAAATCAAAACAATCGGTCCAGCTGTCAAAGCGGGCGCCATATTTCCAGGCTTGAATCAGCACTGAGGCCAACCTGCGGTCTCCCCGGGAGAAAACGGCCTCCAGCAAGGAACTCTTCAGGGAATGCTCTTTGAACTGGACGAATGTATATTTTTTCAGCTGCTCTTTGAGGAAGCTGTGTTTTTCCCGCAATTTATCTTCGGGTTCCATCGCATCCCATTGAAAAGGAGTATGAGGTTTGGGTATAAAGGAAGCCACACTCAAATTAATCTGTGGGGACTTTTTTAACTCCCGGTATCCTATCCGTATTATATCCTTTACCATATCAGCGATGCCCTGGATATCGGCTTGATTTTCGGTCGGCAGCCCCACCATAAAATACAGTTTAATTTTCCGCCATCCTGCCGAAAATGCATAGCCGGCGGCTTGAAAAATGTCCGCATCCGTTATTTTTTTATTGATCACTTTCCGAAGTCTATCCGTTCCGGCTTCGGGAACCAGGGTCAAGCCCGTTTTCCTCACTCGCAGAATATTTTCAGCCATTTCCCGGGTGAGCATCCCGGGACGAAGAGAAGAAAGAGAAAGAGAAACATGTTCACAACTTAATTCCGGCATCAGCTGTTCAATCACATCATTTAAGCCGGGATAATCACCTATGGATAAAGAAGCTAAGGAGGCGTCTTCATATCCGGTTTCCCGAATACTCTTCCGTATAGTGTGCGTAATATGGTCGGTATTTTTCCAGCGGGTGGGAAAATAAATATGTCTTGCCTGACAAAAACGGCAATTTTGCGGGCAGCCTCTGCCGGCTTCTACTGAAACGCGGTTGAAAATGGTATCAATATTCGGAACAATTATGCTGGAAGGAAATCGGTTTTTTTCCAGTGATTTCAGCAGGCGTTTTTTTATTTTCTCCGGGGCCCCTGCTTGCGGCCGGACGGCCAGACGGGCTGAATCCTCGGGCTTGAAAACCGAATAAAGGGATGGAATATAGATTCCAGAAATGGATTGCAGGCGCCGCAGCCGCTCTTTATGACTTAAATTGCGGACCGGCTTCAGCTGCGAAATAATTTCAGGAAAGACTTCTTCTCCGTCACCGATAACAAACACATCAAAAATATCCGCCACCGGTTCCGGATTGAACGCGGCCGGGCCTCCGGCAATGACTAGAGGGTCCGTCTCTTTTCGGTCGCGGGATAAAAAAGGGATCCTCCCCAGTTCCAGTATTGTCAGAATATTGATATAATTTAATTCATACAAAAGGGATATTCCGATAATTTCAAAGCGGTTGAGAGGAATTTTATTTTCCAAAGAATACAAAGGCATGTTTTTTTGCCGCAGCTGTTCCTCAAAATCAATCCAGGGAGTGTACACTCTTTCAGCTGACACTCCGGAGATTTCATTCAAAACATGGTAAAGGATTTTTTGACCCAAATGAGACATTCCGACTTCATATACATCCGGAAAAGCCAAGGCTACCTTCATTTCGGCTTCTTCCGGGTTTTTCTTGATTTGATTCCACTCTCCGCCGGTATATCGCCCTGGCTTTTGAACTCTTTGGAGGAGACGCTGCAGATCAGAACCGAGCTCAGACATTGACAAACCGCCTCATTTTTACATTTAAAACCAAAGCGACCGCAATGAAATTGGACCATAAGGAGGATCCGCCGTAACTATAGAAAGGCAAAGGGATTCCGGCGACAGGAAGCAGACCGACCGCCATACATACATTGATCAAAAATTGACAGCAGAGCATGACTCCGACAACAAAAACAATGTACATACCCGCCCGGTCGCGGGAGGCGGATACGGAACGGAAAATACGAGAAATCAGCAAATAATAAAAAAACATGACGACTGTAATCCCCGCAAATCCGAACTCTTCCCCCACCACGGAAATGATAAAATCAGTATGCCGTGCCGGGAGAAATCTCAGTTGGCTTTGTGTTCCCTTTTTATATCCTTTTCCGAAAAGACCGCCTGAACCAATAGCGATTTTGGATTGGATAATATGGTAGCCCGTACCGAGAGGATCTTTTTCGGGCTCAAACATTGTCCGGATGCGGTCCTTTTGATAATCTTTCAAGAAAAAACTCCACCCGGCCGCCGCCAATATAACTCCCAGGATTAAAAACACCACAATGAGCTTACGGTTGAAGCCGGCAAGGACCACGGCTCCCAGCAAAAGCGGTATGTAGCTCAACGCGGTGCCCAAGTCCGGCTGCAGAGCAACCAATACCAGCGGTAAGGCCACCAATCCCCCGCTGATAACCGCCATATTAAATGACAAAACCGGTTTTTTAAATTCCCTGAATAAATAAGCCAGCATTAAAATGACAATGATCTTGGTTAATTCCGACGGTTGAATCTGGAAAAACGGCAGTTTGATCCAGCTCTTAGTTCCGGCAGTCACTTGTCCAAAAACCAATATGAAAAAAAGCAACCCCAGCGCAGCGATATAAAAATAAGGTGAAAATTCAACTAAATAATTGTAATCAATGGATAACATAACCAGCAGAATCCCTAATCCGGTCAATACCCAAATGATTTGACGCAAAGCAAAATGACCGGTTAAATAATGCGAACTGCTTTCAATGATCAAGACCCCTAATATGGAATTCAACAGCAGCAAGCCTATTAATTTCCAGTCGATGTTTTTGATGTGACTTTGGTTAATCATATTTTTCTTTGTAAAATTTGAATAATTGTCCGGCCAAAGGGGCAGCCGTCCCGCCGCCGGAACCCCCGTATTCCACAATCACTGTGACGACTATCTCCGGATTATTTCTGGGAGCAAATCCGGAAAACCAGGAATGTGTCATGGTTAATTTATCCCCTTCACTGAGTTTATCAGCGATATCCGAACCGACGACCTGGGTAGAACCCGTTTTTCCGCAGACATCGTAGTCTTTCACAAAGGCGGCAGCGGCAGTTCCGCCCAGGCTGGCTGCCCTAAACATTCCTTCAATGATGCTTTCAAAATGAACTTGATCAATATTCACATTTTCCGGAGATGGTTCCTGAAAGACATCGACACCGCTGACGGAATCCGTAAGCAAAACCCGCGGTGTTACCTTTTGTCCGCGGTTTGAAATCAAGGCTGTTGTTTGGGCCATCTGAAGCGGAGTTGTCAGCAGCGGGCCCTGCCCGATGGCGACGGATATCGTTTCCCCCGGATACCAGGCTTCATTCCTGACCCGCTGCTTCCATTCCGGATCGGGAACCAGCCCGGATTTTTCTTGTGGAAGATCGATTCCGGTCAAACCGCCCAGGCCGAATTTCCGGCAGTAATCCGCAATGCTTCTGATACCTAATATCTTCCCCAGATTATAAAAATAGACATTGCAGGAATGTTGAATTGCGGCAGGAAGATTTAGAGTGCCGTGTCCCTGACTATGCCAGCAAGCAAAAGGATGACCGTAAATAACAGCAGCTCCGCTGCAATAAAAAGTCGTATTGCTGTATATCAATCCCGAATCCAAGGCAGCCAGGCCAATTATAGGTTTTAAAAGCGAACCTGGAGAATATAGACCGCGAATCGCCCGGTTTTCAAGCGGATGCGCTTTGCTTTGAATTAATTCCATCCACTCTTCCGGAGTAAAACGGTTGATAAACCGGTTGGGATCAAAGTTCGGAAAGCTGGCCATGGCCAGAATTTCCCCGTTCCGGGGGCACATGACGACGACAGCCCCTTCCCTTTCGCCCAATACATTTTCAGCCAGCATTTGCATATCAAAATCAATGGCAAGCCGTATGTCATTGCCTTTTACCGGTTCTCTGCGGGCCATTTCTCCCATCAGCCGTCCAGTGCTGTCAACGATTCCCAACAATCTTCCTTTTATCCCGGCCAGCCTGGATTCATATTGCTTTTCAACCCCGGTTTTGCCGACCATATCCCCGAGATGACTGGATTTATATTTTTCCATTTTCAATTCGGCTGATGACACTTCCTGCATATAGCCTAAAACATGCGACGCCAAGGTTTGATAAGGATAGGCACGTTTGGTTTCGGCTTGAACGATCAATTCGGGAAACTCGAGCTTGCGGCTTTCCACTTTAGCCACTTCATCCGGACTGAGGTCATCCTTGATCACCACCGGCTGGAAATCGGGCAAATTGCTGTACCGTCCCACCCGCCGGCGAAGCTCTTCCTGCTCTAAATCTATTATAGCTGCGATCTTTTGATAAGAGGTTTCTAAATTGTTCGTATTTTCCCGGATAAAGGAAGCTTTAAAAGAAGCCACATTTTTGACCAGAATCCGGCCTTCCCGGTCTAAAATCAATCCCCGCTGTGGGGAAAGAATGCTTTCGCGGACACGGTTTTCTTCCGACTTATTCCAAAATTTTTCATGATCGAGTATTTGTATTTTCCAAAAATAGAATAGAAGCAGAACAAATAAGATACGGACAGCGATAAAAAAAAGGCGGGATCTCCGGGGAATACTGGACAGGTCCTCATAAATACGACTTTTCCTCATACTTGCGGTTCTCCGTTGTGGGGATACATTTTTCTGAATAAGGGAAAAAATTGACTGCCCACTATCGCGCTGACCAGAGGCCCGATAAATATCATTCCGCCGTATATGTTCAAGGGCTGTGCAAAAATCAAGGAATACATCAGAATCCAGAAACCCAATTCCAAAGTAAAAAGAATCCACATGAAAAGAAATAAACGAAACCGGGAAGCAATCATAACACGCTTTGCAGTATACCCTGCAAGATATCCCATGATGGTTTTAGAAATGCCGTAGATACCGAAAACTCCTAATGTAAACGAATCCTGAATCAAACCGCATGCGGCGCCGGTGACCGCTCCGAAAATTTCACCCCGGACAACGGCAAAATAAACCACAATGATACTGAACACATGGATTAAGACAGTAAGATAAAACGATGCCATATCCATCAAAGAATAGATAACGAAAGCCGCCAAAATTCCTGCGGCGGCGCGGATGATATCTTTTAGCTGCATCTGGCTGAATGTTTAGTAAGCATTTTTGACATCCATGGTGATGATACCCACTATGTCCAAATCATTAAATCTGAAGGCGGGCTTGACTCTGATGTTTTGGAATAAATCTTGATTTTTTGAAACCATTTCTACCGTCCCCGCTTTCAGACCGGGGGGGTAAATTCCGTCAAATCCGGTGGTCACCAATATATCTCCAGGTTTTATATCGGTATCCGTAGAAAGGATATATTTCAGGCTGCAAATGCCGCCGATATGCCCGGATAAAATGCCCAGGGATTCTCCACCTTTTTTTATGACACTTACACCGCTTTCCGTATCTGTGATCAACTGAACCCGGCACTCAAGCAGCGAAATCGGACGGACAACACGCCCGATCAAGTGCCCAAATCGGTTTAAAACGATCATATCGGGATCAACCCCGTGCACAGAACCGCGGTTAAGAACCACGGATTTGAAAATGTCCGCCATATCGAAACCAATCACCCGTGCACTTAAAACGGTCTCTGATAACTCCCGCAAAATCGTTCTGACTTTACTGTCTTTTTTGTAATGAAGCAGTAAATTTTTCAGAAGCCGGTTTTCCTGGCGCAGATTAAAAACTTCCTGTTGCAGCATCGCATTGCGGCTGGAAACATCCCGGAATTGCAGGTAATTCCGCCACGTTTTTTTTATGAAATGAACGCTGGACCAAATCCCATTTTGTATGGGGGCAAAGACAGCGAACACACCCCGCTCAAAATAGCTTTCTTCCGATGTCAGGGGAATCTGCATGGAAACCATAATCATTTGTGCGCATATCAAAGCAATAAATACGGCCGGTCCCTTCTTTTTCTTTAAAAAAGAAATCATTCTTTATCCATCATTTAGATTACAATGATTTTCATCAGCATTTGTCTTACTCACGATTAATTCAAAAATGACAAGGGTGCCGGAAATTCAGATAAGGGAAATCTTTTTGAGTAGTTCCAAATCATCCAGCATCTTTCCTGCTCCCAGCACAACGGTCGTCAGTGGATCTTCGGTAATAAAAACTGGCAGCTGGGTTTCTTCCCGGATACGTTTGTCAATATTTTTCAGGAGAGATCCTCCGCCGGTCACAATAATTCCTCTGTCAATAATATCCGCAGATAATTCGGGCGGCGTTTTTTCCAAAGCAACTTTAATTGCTTCAATGATAGACTCAATAATATCTTCCAGAGCTTCCCTGATTTCCTGATCATCCACAACGATGGTCTTGGGGATTCCTTCCCGCAGGTCCCGTCCTTTGATTTCCAAAGTCATCGGTTCATCCAGCGGATAAGCTGATCCGATTTGTATTTTGACCTGCTCAGCGGTTTTTTCGCCGATTAAAAGATTATATTTCTTTTTAATATGCTGAATAATCGCTTCATCCATTTCATTTCCGGCAACCCGGATGGAATAATTAAAGACAATTCCGGTCAGCGATATGACAGCGATATCGGTGGTTCCTCCCCCGATATCCACTATCATGTTCCCGGTTGGTTCCGAGATAGGGAGCTCCGCCCCCACAGATGCCGACATAGGCTGTTCCACCAGGTATACTTCAGATGCCTTGGCCCGCATAGCTACGTCTTTGACGGCACGTCTCTCGACTTGAGTGATACCGGTGGGAATCCCTATGACAATCCTTGGACGCAGTAAAAAACTGCGGCTGTTCGCGGATTTCTTGATAAAATAATCGAGCATTTTTTCAGCTATTTCAAAATCCGCAATAACCCCGTCCCGCATCGGCTTAATCGTGATAACACTGTTGGGGGTTTTCCCCAGCATTTCTTTAGCTTGCCTGCCGACAGCTTCAACCTTTCCTGTCTCTTTATTCACCACAACGATAGACGGCTCCTGCACAATAATGCCTTTTCCTCTCAAATACACTAACGTATTTGCGGTGCCTAAATCGATCGCCAGATCACAAAGAAGTTTTTCTTTGATCCATTTCATTAGACTCATATTTAACCTTCTTATTCCACTTCACTTGGCTTTTTTTAGCATAAATTCTCAATAATCGCAAATGAAAAGATGATGAGACCCGCATGAATTCAGGTTTTTCTTGCAATTTAACCCCTCTCACTATATAAAAAAAGACAAAGTTTTGAAGCCAGAAGGAGGAGCTATGAGTAACATGGGATATAAACCATATGTACCGCCTGAAAAATCCATGAAGGAAATTTCGTTCAAAGCCGTTTTTTTAGGAATCATAATGGCTGTTGTTCTTGGTGCTGCCAATGCTTATCTGGGTCTTATGGCGGGTATGACAGTCGCGGCCACATTTCCGGCAGCAGTGATTGCCATGGCTGTTCTGCGCCCAATGAAAGGAACAATTCTGGAGGAAAATTTAGCCAGAACAACCGGGGCGGTCGGAGAAGCTTTAGCTGCCGGAGCCATCTTCACCATTCCCGCTTTCATTATGTCCGGTGTATGGCAGGATTTTGATATTTTCAAATCCACCATGCTCATGCTCGTAGGCGGAATCTTAGGGGTATTGCTGATAATTTTGGTCCGGCGAACACTGGTTGAAGATGCCGAACTGCCCTTTCCGGAAAGCGTTGCCTGCGCGGCTATGGTAAAGACCGGTCAAGAGGCCCGCTCTAACGCCGGTTATATGTTTTGGGCAATGGGACTGGGAGGAGTAATCGAATTTTTCACCAGTGAAAACGGCATTCAAGTCATAAAGCCTTTTGTCCGCAGTGTCTTCAAAATTCCGGGATTATCCCGGATCACCTATTTGAATAGTGATAATGTTGAAATGTATAAAACTCCCACCATCGAAGGCAGGTTGTTTATTGAATCTCCCGCCGCTAATGCCGCTTTGACCGGTGTCGGATATATCATCGGACCTAAGCTGGCAGCTCTAACCTTTTCCGGCGGAGTACTGGGTTGGTTATTCCTCATGCCGATTCTGCTGTTTATCAGCGGAGATTTAAAAACAATGGTAAGCCGGGATATGGGAACGTGGTCGGAAGTCGCCATTTCCGCCTACAATGCCCAGATTAAACCAATTGCGGTAGGCGCTATGCTGGTAGGTGCTTTTTATACATTATTCAAAATGAGAAAAAGTCTCATAACCGGTATCAGCCGGTCGGTCACGGATGTAAAAAAAGCACAGGCCGAAGGAGGCGGCAGCATGACCTCCCGGACGGACAAAGACCTTCCCTTCTCTTCCATAATGATGGCAATTGTAGCGCTCATAATTCCAATGATCATTCTTTATAACGTATTCACCCGGTCGTTTGGTTCAGCAATTGTCTCCGCCTTGGTGATGGTATTCATGGGGCTGCTCTTTGCGGCCGTTGCCGGATATTTAGTAGGTATTATCGGCTCTTCTTCAAATCCGATCTCCGGATTAACCCTCACAACCCTGTTGATTGCGGCTCTGATGATGCTGCTCCTGGGCCAGACCGGGGAGTCGGGAGTTGCGGCGGTCATCGGAGTAGCGGCAGTGGTCTGTTGTGTGGCCGGCGTCGCAGGGGATATGATTCAAGATTGGAAAGTGGGACACATTCTCGGCGGTACACCCTGGCGGATGCAGATCGGTGGTATGATCGGAGTCATTGCAGCCGCATTGACTCTGACTTTTTCCCTGCAGCTTCTGCATAACAGTATTGGAATAGGAAGTGAAACCCTTCCGGCTCCCCAGGCCGGCCTGATGTCAACCATGGCCGTGGGCATTGTCGGAGGCGAAATGGCCTGGCCGCTGGTTATCGCCGGTATGCTGCTGGCTGTCGTCTTGATTCTTATCGGCTCTCCTTCTCCCATGCTGATTGCGGTCGGAATGTATCTTCCACTGCGGTCAACCGCATGTATTTTTTTCGGAGGCGTATTGAAACACATCCTGGAACGTCTAACCGGAAGGAAAAATCCCAATCCTAAAGGTAAAGAAATTGTTGAAAATATTGGATTGCTCCTGGCTTCCGGATTGATTGCGGGTCAGGCCCTTATGGGTATTATTACAGCCGCCATTAAAGGCGCCAACATTCGCCTACCGGAATCACTGTCCAATCCCTGGCCGGCGCTGATTATATTCGCCGCCCTGGGTTTTATTCTTATATATTACCCCTATAAGAATCTGATTCAAAGCAGCGAATATAGCAAGTCCAGCGAATAGATATATTAGTTTATGGTTCAGAAAAACACATCCAGCCAAAATAAGTCGGTAAATCTTTTAGACATGATACCTGTTCGTGCTGTCAAATGGGAAACTGATGAAAATGGCCGAATTGTGCTTTTGAAGCCCAAATTCAAGCTTCCTTGGCTGAAAAAACATATTCTTCCCCGAATGAACCGGCCCTTTTATAAAGTGAAGCTGGATGAAAAGGGCAGCTTTATTTGGAAACACTGCAGCGGTGATAGAAATGTAAGAAAACTGGCCGAACTGCAGCAAGAACATTTCGGCAAAAAGGTTGAGCCTCTGCTTGACCGGCTGGCCTTATTTCTTCACTCTCTGGAGAAAAATGGATTCATTACCTATCGCAGCTGAATAACCCTATCCGGCTCCATTGATTTGAATCGCAATTCTGCTAAAATGAAAGGAGCTTGGATATAGATATGGAAGAACAACAAAATAAGAACAATACATTGGATATCGTCACTATAGGAGATGATATCCTGAATCAGAAAGCCATTGAAATAACCGATATCGATGACCGGATACGAGAAATCGCCGAAGGAATGATTCATACCATGTACATCGCACCCGGCATTGGGTTGGCCGCTCCCCAGGTCAATCACAGTATCCGCTTGATAACGGTGGATCTTTCCGTGGGGGAAAATAAAAATGATTTGATCGTGCTGCTTAATCCGGACATCATTCACAAAGAAGGCCAGGACCTGATGGAAGAAGGCTGTTTGTCCGTTCCGGGAATCAACGAAAAAGTAACCCGCCCCTATCAGGTCGTCTGCCGGGGAATTGACCTGACCGGCCGGGAAAAAACGATTGAAGCGGATGGCCTGCTGGCCAGAGTATTGTGTCATGAAGTCGACCATCTCAATGGAGTCCTTTTCATTGACCGCTTATCCCCTCTTAAAAAGAAATTGATTAAAAAAAAGTTAAAAAAGGACCAAGGTTGATACTATCACCATGCAAATAGTATTTTTCGGAAGCCCTCAAGCAGCGGTTTATTCATTGGAATCATTATTAGAATCCGGCCATGACATCGAATTGGTTATTACCCAGCCGGACCGGCCTTCCGGCCGGGGAAGAAAAGACACACCTCCAGCGGCAAAAGTGTATGCTCAAGAAAACGGAATTCCGGTTATTCAACCCCGGAAAATCCGGAAAGATGAAGACGCTTTTAACCGGATAAACGAGATTTCGCCCGGCCTGAATGTCGTGGTGGCTTATGGGCAGATTATTCCCTCTCATATCATTTACCTGCCTCCTCATAATACGGTGAATGTCCATTTTTCCCTGCTGCCGAAGTATCGGGGCGCTGCCCCGGTCCAATGGGCCCTGCGTCAGGGGGAAACCAAAACGGGAATTACCATTTTTGAGCTGGATGAAAAAATGGACGAGGGTCCCATTCTCGCACAAAAAACGGTCTCCATTCATCCAGGGGAAAATGCCGGGGCATTATCGGAAAGATTGGCCCGCTTGGGAGCGGGTTTTTTATCGGAAACAATCGCCCGCATTCACGAAATAACCCCCCGGCCCCAAAACCACGCTGAAGCAACCTATGCCCCTTTAATAAAAAAACAAGACGGCCATATTGACTGGTCTCAGTCCGCAATCGACATCGACCGGCTGGTACGGGCATTTAATCCCTGGCCCTCAACTTTTTCCTTCCTGCATGAAAAGCGGATTAAAATCCTCAAGGGAATTCCTTTAGAAAAATCCGATTTCGGAACGGCGGCCCAAGCCGCGGGCACAATACTCGCTATGTCTACGGAAGGAGCTTTCATCGCCTGCGGTGATGGAACCTTATACCGGATAGAAAAAATTCAGCCGGAGAATAAAAAGCCGATGGATGCCTATGCCTATTCCCTGGGCGGCGGAATTCAAACCGGAGATACACTCACCTGATTCATTTTTTCGATATTCGAACGCCGCTTCGCTCAGGTCGACAGCAAAGTAAATACGCAGGAGATGAAAACAGCATGGTCCAGCTCGCTTCAACTGCGTTCATTGCGTTCGTCGCGTTTATCGTTTTCTTTGATTCGGTTTGTTCACTCGATCGGTATAAATAAAATGAATGAAAGAGATAAGGATACCGCCATTTTTTTATGAATAGGGCGGGCTAGTTGTCGAGAATATAATACCAGGGATTCAAGGCTTTATTATTCATATGGACTTCATAATGAACGTGCGGCCCTCTTGCGCGTCCTGTCATGCCTACCAGCCCAATGGTTTCACCACGCTTAACCTTTTGCCCTTGTTTCACCAGAATCTTGCTGAAATGGCAATAGATAGTCGTATAGCCGGTTTTGGGATGGCTGATCTTGACTGTCTTGCCGCCGAACCGGTCCTGGGCAACCTTGATCACAACTCCATCCGCCGTTGCCAAAACCGGATTCCCGGTTTGAGTTGCGATATCCACTCCCGAATGAAAAGCTCTCTTCCCAGTAAAGGGATCCTTTCTATAACCATACGGAGATGACCAATACCCCTGGGTGGGAGCAATACTGGGAGTTTGGGCTAATTCAACAGCCTGATTACTGAAATGAGAGCTCAGCAGCCTGAAGTTTTTTTCCAGTCCCTGGGCATTAATACCAAGATTCTGCAGCTGGCCTAAATCTGAATTGGGATTGACTCCGTCAAATTGCTGGCTTCCGCCTCCCACACCGGGACTTGCCTGCATGACTACATCCGATTTCAATCCTGCGATGATATTTAATTTTTCCCGGTAATTTTCAAATTCGGCAATCTTATTATTGAGGTCGTCGATTGAATTCCGGTATTTTTCCAGAGTAGCATTGTTCTGTTCAAAATCAGCCCGCAGGTCATTATACCTTTCCCGGGTTCCCCGCATCAGAAAATAATCCACGAAAAAGACAGTCAGTATGATAAAGATACCTGCCGTGATGCCGGTCATCATTTTAAAGCTATTTTTAGATACGGTATACGTCCGGTGTTTTCCTCTTTTATGCGGAATAACGATTATAGATAGAAATTTTTCTTTCATTTTATTTAAAAATTATCAAAATAAAACAGCCGTGTCAAGGATTTTCAAAGTATTCCCGCACCCAATCAACAATACCCTGCGTCGAAGTTCCAGGTGAGAATATTTTTTTTATTCCTCTTTTTTTAAGCCCCGGAATATCCTTTTCCGGTATAATTCCTCCGGCAATAACCGGAATATCTCCGGCGTCCTGTTCTTTGAGGCCGGTCATAATCCGCGGAAATAATACATTATGCGCTCCGGATAAAATGCTCAATCCGATAATATCGACATCCTCCTGAACAGCGGCGCTGACAATTTCTTCCGGTGTGCGCCGCAGCCCGGTAAAAATCACTTCATAGCCGGCATCCCGAAACGCCCGGCAAATGACTTTGGCGCCGCGGTCATGTCCGTCCAATCCGGGTTTGGCGATGAGAATCCTGATGGTTTTTTCCGGCATATCATCCTCCCTATTGCTTGTCATCAATACATTATGGGTTCCTGGTAACGCCCATACACCGAGACCAGTGATTCCATAATTTCACCTAAGGTTGCATAACTTTTCACGCAATGTATCAAGTAAGGCATTAGATTTTCTTCGTTTCGGGCCGCTTGCTGCAAATCACTCAACCGGCTTCTGACCTCCTGATCGTTTCGGCCGGCGCGGACATCCCGAAGCCGGGCCAATTGTCTTTCAGCCATGTGCTCTTCAATTTCCAGCAAAGGAATCGGTTCGTGCTCCGACTGATAAGCGTTCATGCCTACGATGATTTTCTCCTTTTTATCCAGAGCTCTTTGATACCAATAAGCACTGTCGGCAATTTCCTTTTGGGGGAAACCCATTTCAATGGCTTTGACCATGCCCCCCATCTCATCGATTTTTCTTATGTATTCCAATGCATCCGCTTCCATTTCATCCGTCATTTTTTCAATCAAGTAACTTCCCCCCAAGGGATCAATGCTGTGCGCTGCACCGCTTTCATGCGCAATAATCTGCTGTGTCCGCAGTGCGATGGTGACGGCTTCTTCTGAGGGAAGGGCATAGGTTTCATCCAGGGAATTGGTATGCAGGGATTGTGTGCCTCCCAGGACGGCGGCCAGTGCCTGCAAGGCAACCCGGACAACATTATTATAAGGCTGCTGGGCTGTAAGGGAGACACCGGAAGTCTGGGTGTGAAAGCGCAGCAATTGGGAGCGCTTGCTGTCGCTTCCGAAACGGTCATTGACCAATTTCGCCCAAAGCCGGCGGGCAGCCCGGAATTTAGCGATTTCTTCAAAGAAGTCATTGTGCGAATTGAAGAAAAAAGAAAGCCGGGGGGCGAATGCATCGATTTCCATTCCTCTTTCCAGGGCCCATTCCACATATTCCACTCCATCTCGAATCGTAAACGCCAATTCCTGCAGAGCCGTAGACCCCGCTTCCCGGATATGATATCCGGAAATGGAAATGGTATTCCAGCGCGGAACTTCTTTTGAGCCGAATTCGAACGTATCCACAATCAGCTTCATGGAAGGCGCCGGCGGGAAAACGAACGTTTTTTGGGCAATATATTCTTTCAAAATATCATTCTGAATGGTCCCGGATATTCTTTCCGTGGAGACACCTTGTTTTTCGGCGACCGCAATATACATCGCCCATAAAACCGCCGCCGGGGGATTAATGGTCATAGAAGTTGTGATTTTATCCAAAGGAATTCCGTCAAAGAGAATCTCCATATCGGCCAGAGAATCAATGGCGACACCGCACTTGCCTATTTCTCCGGCAGCTAAGGGATGATCGGAATCAAGTCCCATTAAAGTGGGAAGATGAAAGGCGACGCTCAGTCCGGTTTGCCCCTGTTTGAGGAGATACTTATATCGCTGGTTGGTGTCTTCGGCGGAACCGAATCCGGAAAACTGACGCATGGTCCAAAGACGCCCATTGTACATGGTTGGATGGATGCCCCGGATATATGGATATTCACCCGGAAATCCGCATTTTTTTTGGTAGGACCACCTCGGCAGGTCTGCCGGAGTGTACAGGGGCTCCATTGTCTTCCCGGAAACAGTCGTTTGTTTTTCTTTGCCCCCGGTTTTTTTTATGCCTTCGTTATATTTTTTCTTCCATTTAAGATAATCGTTTTTCACCTGCCATCATCTCCTTTAGCCAAATCCTCCCTGTTCAATAAGATCATTTTCTTGATCAGGGCTGGGTTTCATACTCCAGGCCGAAATTCTTTAATTTATCAAAGAAAAGATAACGGTAAATCGTGTCCGCTTCAGGCCGGATCTTTTTTTCGTAAACGGAAAAATAATCCTCCGGTTCAGGCAGTTTTCCAAACAGGGCGGTGATCGCCGCCAATTCAGCAGATCCCAAATAAACTTGAGCTCCATCCCCCATGCGGTTATCGAAATTCCGGGTGGAGGTGGATAGGATGGTTGCCTGCGGAAGCACACGCGCCTGATTTCCCATGCACAGCGAGCAGCCGGGTATTTCCGTCCGGGCACCCACGCTGCTATATATGGAATAATACCCTTCCCGCTTCAGCTGGGCGCGGTCCATTTTGGTGGGAGGGGTCAACCACACCCGTGTCGACAAGTATTCTTCATTTTCAAATACTTTTCCCGCCGCTCTGAAATGACCAATATTGGTCATGCAGGAGCCGATGAATATTTCATCAATGCCTTGACCGGCGACATCCGAAAGCAGTTTGACATCATCGGGATCATTAGGACAAGCCAAAATCGGCTCCTTGACCGCGGAAAGATCGATTTCCAAAACAGCCGCATATTCCGCTTTATCATCCCTCCTCAAAAGCACAGGATTGTTCAGCCACTTTTGACAGGATTCAATCCGGTTCTTTAATGCATCTGCATCTTCATAGCCGTTTTCAATGAGAGCCTGCATCAGCGCGACATTGCTCTTCACAAATTCGGACACGCTTTTTTCACTTAGGGCAATGGTTCCTCCGGCGGCAGAACGCTCCGCTGTCGCATCGGTCAATTCAAACCCCTGCTCAACCGTTATATCCGGCAATCCCTCCATTTCCAGAATACGGCCGTTGAATATATTCTTTTTCCCTTCTTTCGCAACGGTTAAATACCCTTCCTGAATTGCAAAATACGGGATGGCGTTCACAACATCCCGTAATGTTATCCCTGGATTCAGCTCCCCTTTGAACTTAACCAGCACGGACTCGGGCATATCCAAAGGCATAAAACCCCATGCCCCGGCAAATGCCACCAGCCCTGATCCGGCGGGAAAGCTTAAGCCCAAGGGAAAGCGTGTGTGAGAGTCTCCCCCGGTTCCCATGGTATCCGGCACCAGAAGCCGGTTCAACCAGGAATGAATAATTCCGTCACCCGGACGCAGGGCCAAGCCTTTTCGTTCTATGATAAACTCTGCCAAGCCGCGGTGCATACTGACATCGGCCGGCTTAGGATATGCGGCGGTATGACAGAATGACTGCATAAACATTTCCGACTGGAATTCCAAACAGGCTAGTTCCTTCAATTCGTCCGCTGTCATCGGACCGGTTGTATCCTGAGAGCCGACTGTTGTCATCTTGGGCAATACCGCCGATCCCGGCAGCACACCGGGCCTTCCGCAGGCTTTGCCGACAATCTTTTGCGCCAGTGAAAATGCCTGATCCTTATCAGGTTCAGGATTCTTGTGTCGGGTAAAAAATCCGGCTTCGGGCATATCCAGTTCTTTTCTTGCCTTTTCAGTCAGAGAGCGCCCGATAATGAGAAACAGCCGGCCGCCGGCCCTGAATTCGTCTTTGAGAGTACGTGGAGATAAAGAAAATTCCGATAATACATCCCCGTTTTTATTCCGGATTTCTCCAGAGGATGTATCAATATCAATCACCTGACCGTTATGAATGCGGGATACATCGCATATAACCGGCAGTCCTCCTGAATCCTCCACCGTATTAAAAAAGATGGGCGCAATCAGCCCGCCCAGTACAATTCCTCCCCGCCGTTTATTGGGAACATAAGGAATATCTTCCCCTATATGCCACATGAGCGAATTGGTTGCGGATTTCCGGGAAGATCCAGTTCCGACAACATCGCCGACAAAGGCGACTTTAAATCCTTCTTCCCTGAAATTATGAATAGTTTCAATTCCATCCGGAAATCTGGTTTCCCCCATGGATAAGGCGTGCAGGGGGATATCCGGCCGGCTCCAGGCATGTTTGGCGGGTGAGAGATCATCCGTATTGATTTCACCGTCGACTTTGTAGGCTTTAACCGTTAGTATCCCGGGAAGTTCCGGTCGGGAAAGAAACCACTCCCCTTCCGACCAAGAATTCAATATTCCCCTGGCATGTTCATTATTCTTTGCAGAAGCCGCAATTTGATCATAAGCGCCGTAAACCAAAATAATATGCTTGAGTGCGGCCTGGGCATTGTTCGCCAGCTCAGGCTGGCCCAACAGCTCAATCAAGGGATCGACATTGTATCCGCCAAGCATGGTCCCCAGTAAAAAAACCGCCTCCTGCGGCGTAAATGCAGGGGTCTGAACCTGTCTCTGCGCTACTTTTTTCAGCCAGCTCGCCTTCACTTCCGCTGCCGGGTCAACTCCCGGAGCCACTCTTTGGGCTAAAAGCTCAGTAAATATGTCTTTTTCCTGAGAGGACGGATTTTCCAATACCCGGCATACCTCCGCAGTTTGTTCCGGAGTGAGCGGACGCGGCGGAATGCCTAATTTTGTTCTCTCTTCAGCATGTTTAAAATAAGATTCCATCATTTGTTTTAACTCCCGTCTAAGTTGAACTGCCGCCCTTTCAGCAGCTCCGATATGCTCGTTATTATGAATCGGCAAGATTTATTCATGGTATAGATATGGATAATATAACATAAACAAGCGCAAATTAAACCACATGAATGACGTCAAATGCGTACGCGAATTTGTCTTTATTCTGATTTTCGCCCCATTTTGGCGATGACTCCAAACCAGATGCGTGCTGTTGTTGATTTTGTTTGAAAAAAATTATAAGATTTTCACTTAACTTGGATTATTTTTTTAAACAAGGAGAAGGTCGCT
>CAYRTV010000010.1:0-20363 GCA_964427225.1 uncultured Eubacteriales bacterium | reverse complement strand
TGGGCATAAATATCCAGGGTTTCGCGGTTGGCCCGGTCTCCTATGGCGTGCACGCAAAGCTGGAATCCGTTTTCAATGGCAATACGGGCGGTTTCCCGGATGACATCCACTGGAGTGGTATTCAGTCCGGTGCTGGCAGGAAGGCTTTTATAGGGTTCAAACAGCCAGGCTCCGTGAGCGCCTAAAGCACCATCGATCAGGCGTTTTATTGAACGGACGCTTAGATGATGATCACCCATCCCGTCGATACGGTATTCGGAGATTTTTTCCTCGAGTTTTGGGTTGTCTTCATTGACCATGGCGTATAACCGGATTCCCAGCCGGCCGTCCTGGACAAATTCTTTATAGAGTTCAATTGTAGAAAAGGAAACACCTGCATCGTGCAGGCTGGTGATACCTTTCGAGAGACATTCCTGGTCAGCTAACTCAATCACTTTTTTCCGTTCCGCCAGCTCCTCCTCAGGGGTCCGCTGTTCCAGTGAAGTGTAATAGGCTTCCCGGACCAGCCATTGCGCTGTTTCCCGGAAAACTCCGATGGGGTTTCCTTTCGGATCCCTGACAATTTCCCCTCCCTCCGGAGCTTCGGTGTCCGCATCCATTCCCGCCAGTTCCATGGCTTTTGCATTGGCAAACAGAGAATGGCCGCTGGCATGGCCCAGCATCACCGGATTATCCGGGGATACGGCGCTTAAATCATCATGGTAAGGCAGCCCGTCCACATTCGGCTGAGGGGTTGCTGTCCATTTTTCCTGATGCCATCCCCGGCCGATGATCCATTCTCCCGGTTCGGCTTCGGCGGCCGCCTTTTCCACCATAGCAACGATTTCCTGCCAGCTTTCCACATCCATCAATTCGAGACCGAGCTTAGCCTGGCCGATGCTCATAAAATGGGCATGGCTGTCGATCAGGCCCGGCACAGCCAAACGGCCATCCAGGTCGATGACCCGGGTGTTGTCTCCGATATAAGCCGCTATCGCTTCCGAGCTGCCGACGGCAATAATCCTGCCGTCTCTGGCAGCCAAAGCGGAGACGTCCGGCTGAATATCATCCATGGTCACAATCTTTCCATTGGTTAAAACCAGGTCAGCCGCGGTTTCGGATGCCGGGCTGCAGGATGAAAAAAACAGGAAAGCGGTTACCATTGCTGCTATGCATAAAACCAATATGAGTTTTGTTTTCATGATTCCCTCCTTATTTGCATTATTGTAAAAGCATGTAAGAAATTATGACTCAATAAACCGGAAATATCAAATTAAAAGGCAAAAAGAACTGGTCCGGGCGCGCTGAGGAGCAAAATCAAAATGAAGGGAATTTAAGCCAATGATTCACTTTTTTTAGATAATCATTCTCTTTCCGGTGGTTCGGGCAGTGCTTTTCGACCATAGCCCAGAATTTCTTGGAATGATTGAGTTCATGCAGATGGCAGAGCTCATGGATGATGAGGTACTCGGCAGTGGAAAATGGAAGCAGTAAGGTTCTCCAATTGAAATTCAAGTTTTTATTCTTAGAACAGCTGGCCCAAAGCGATCTTTGGTCTTTAACGGAAATCCGGCAGTATTCCGCGTGAATCCGGTCAGCCCAAAAGGGAATCCGGTCTTCAAGGAAAGCGCGGGCTATACAGCGGTACCAATGCTGAACGACTGTATAGATTCGGAGTTCCGTAGCGTGGGTGACTGTTGCTTGCAGGACTTCGTCCCGGAAACGCCAATGCGGCCCGAGTTTTCCATTCACCTTCAGCGATAAACGGACCTTTCCATTCAGCACCGGCAGGGAAGCTCCATCAGTCAACGAAAACGGATTTCCAACCTGGGATTGCATCGCCTGTTCCCGAAGCCGGTTATGAATCCACCGCCTATGCCGGGCCATCAGGGTCTGAATATCCTTATCCGGCAGGGGGCGGGGCAGGGTCAGCTTAAACCGGCCTCCCCCCTGAATGGATAGACGGTATCCTTTTGCCCGGCGGTCGGTGCGGATATCCACAGCCAGTTTTTTCCCGGAAAAAGGGATTATTTTTTGATCCATTTCATTTTTTCAATTATAACACGTTCATTCTCCGGATAAAGAGCAGTTGAAATTCTTTTTCAGTTCCGTATAAAATAAGACGGATGAGCGGAATTATTCATGGGTGGGGAGTGCAGATGAGTTGATATGTCACTAAATAAATAAAAAAAGGAGGACAATCACATGCCGGGAAAAATTCAAATGGCGAAAGTAGTGCTTCAAATTACAGGCTGGTTGGCGATTTTATCCGGAGCGGCTTTTCTGCTGATGTCCATTTTTGGATCGGTTATTATTGGAACCAGCGTAGAAGAAAATTCTCTCATCGGCAGTCTCATCGTCGGCGTGATGGGTTTTGTTATCACGGTTATAGCTATTGCAGTAGGCGTTCTTTGTCTCATGACCGCTAAGGGAGTTGTGAATAAAAGAAATTGGGCGAAGGTTGTTGGAATTGTGCTGGGCATATTATACCTTCCGGGTTTCCCTGTTGGAACGGTCCTAGGCGTCCTGATATTAGTGGGGCTGCTGAGTTCAGAATCCCAGGGATGGTTTCAGCCGGCAGCATAAGAAGGAGAATCCACACAGCACCCCCATGTGATTTTCGGGATTTCGGCCGGAGAAATCCTTTTAACTTTCCAGTTTGCATCCGCAATGGGGACAGGCTTTCCATCCGGCTTCAACCGGATGGCTGCATTCCGGACAGGTTTTTTCAATCTTCTTTCCGCAGTGGGAGCAGAATTGATGCTCGGGGCTGACGGGCCGCCCGCAATCAGGACAACGGCGGGATTTCGGAGCGGTGGGTGCAAGATTATCCGAGCGGACGATGAGATAGATCAAAAGTCCGATGAGATTGCCGATAAGAACCAGCAGTGCCCACAGCACTCCGTTCATTCCCCGGCGTTCCGAATCGCGATACACCCAGACAATCACCATGATCCATAGGATCAGCAGAACCAGAGATAGAATCGTCGAGGGAAATTCCCCGAAATACCACGGCCCAAAATGATTCAAGTTGGGGACGCGTACGGCATGAAAGGCACCAGTCAGCCAGCCGAAAGGAGCAAAAATCAGCGGGGTCAGCCGGATTGCCACAAAAATGATCACTATTATCCCAAGGACCAGGCCGATAGTTTTTCCTGTTGTTGTTGCCATTATTGCCTCCTATAAAATCTCAAGCAGGTTAGAGACATCTCTCTCTCCTGCGGAATTTTTTCAATATAACGGGAACGAATAAAAGCATTACCGCATTTTGGATAACCAGGATGAGGGGAGCGGGATTCAGGGATGTTAGATCGCTGGCTTCTTTTTGCAGCAGGACCGGGACCGGCAGAATGAACCATAAGGTTAGAATAAAAATCAAAGAAAATGAAAACCAAATGATTTTTGGAACTCGAGCGGAATAGTTTTGTTGGTCTAAAAGCCTTCGGCATCGTTTATATGTTAACAAGACAAGTCCGGGAGACGGCTCCGGCTTTGTTTCCCCGGCGGTCCGGCGGATAAACTGAAGATCCTGTTGAAACTGAGCACATTCACGGCACATGGACAGGTGGTTTTGAATCCGTCCGGATTCTCTCTGACCTTCCCTTCCATTTTCCTGAGATAAAAGCCATTGTTGAACATCCCGGCATTTCATGATTCTCTCCTTTGATTTAAGTGTTGGGGAGGCGCATAATCCGTCAGGCATTTTTGCAGATTTTTGACCGCCCGGTGGAGCAGGGATTTGACTGTCCCCAACGGAATCTGCATGATCCCCGCAATTTCCGAATGCTGCAAACCTTCCACTTCTTTTAGAAGAAACACATGCTTTTGTCTCTGCGACAGAGTTTCGACCGCTTTCATCACTGCTTCCCCGGCCGTAGAGAGCTCCAGTCTGCGGGCCGGATTATCCGAGTAAGTTTTATTTTGCTCCAGCGCCTGTATTTCACCGCCTTTTCTAAAAGCGAACAAGTTCCGCACTTTTTTTTTTCTTAATTTGTCCCGGTAAAGATTCATGGTGATGGTGAGAATCCAGGCTTTGGTATTTCCGGAACGGCGGACACGGTCCCGGTTTTTCACAACGCGCAGCCAGGTGTCCTGAAACAGATCATCGGTTTCCTGCCGGTCATGGGTGAGATATAGGGCAAAACGGTAGACATCCCGGTGGTGATCCTGGTAGATCCGGTCGAAATCGAACTCA
The DNA here is from genome assembly GCA_964427225.1 of uncultured Eubacteriales bacterium. GTDB lineage: Bacteria > Acidobacteriota > Aminicenantia > Aminicenantales > Aminicenantaceae > CAYRTV01. The sequence goes on along the minus strand of CAYRTV010000010.1, from coordinate 16,189 downwards.
CATGGCTCTGGACCGGACAATGCTTTTCTCCTCATTCATCGCATTGTAATAGACGTATGAAGACAAGAATAGTTCTAGTTTTTTTATACAGGCGGGAAGGGTTCGGGAAAAAGAACAGAAGATAAATTGCGCTGCCGCTCGAGAATAACGTTCAGATAGACTTGATCGAATTCATACCAGGAACCGGTCAATGCATCTATCAGCACCGGAACCAGCCCGGTAACCACATCCAGAATCACCCAGCCGATGCCGATATGATTGGTCAGCTTTCGGGTTACAGGTTCATATCCTTCGCCGCGGAATTCTATGATATAGGTGTTTTCCGGCCCTCCAGCCGGTGAAGGCAGCCGATCCATCCTGCGCTCTCTTAACCGCTTGACCGATGCGCCGGCTGTATTCCTCGGTTTGATGCACGCAGCCGGAAAATGTTCGATGAAACTGGACATATCAGCCCATTAGTTATGGGCTCCTCTGAATCTTTCCCTGGGAAGATAAGGTTTGGCATGGTTTTTGCAAATTTGAATTGATATAATAATTGTATATCTTCCTGCGAAATGTCTTTTTGAGTCAATTGTTTCGTGAGGAGGATTGGCAAGGAGGATAATATGACTAAGGATCCGAAAATTTCAGCCGCTCTGGATTTACTGAATGCGTCAGTCAAGGATAAAAGAAAGGAAATCCAGCATCTGATGTCTACCAAGTATACTGATTTCCGGGATGCCATTGTTAAAGATACACAAGAACTGGTTAAAGGCACCCGTAAGGTTGTAGACGAGAATCCCTGGGCTGCAGTTGGGGCTGTTGCTGCCGGACTGCTGGCTGCCGGACTGCTCACTCTCTATTTGAAAAAAAAGGAGTAAACAGGATATAAAGGCCTGTTTGAATGAAAATTTTCGTGACCGGCGGGACCGGATTCATCGGTTCTGTTCTGGTTGAAACTTTGCGCGAGTCCGGACATCAAATTACTGTTTTAACCCGCAAAGAACATCCGGGAGAAGATAAGAAAAATCTCGTCTTTATTCAAGGAGACCCGAAGTTGCCGGGAGATTGGCAAAAAGCGGCCGCTCAGCATGACGGCATTGTCAATTTGGCGGGAACGTCAATTTTTCACCGATGGAATAAACGGATAAAAGAAAAAATCAGCCAAAGCCGGGTGCGGTCCACACGGAATGTGGTGGATGCCATAATCCATAAAACGTCGCCCCCGCCGTTTCTTGTCAGCGCATCAGCCGTTGGTTATTATGGGTTCAGGGGTGATGAAATGCTGGATGAATCATCTGCTCCGGGAGACGATTTCATGGCCCGGGTTTGCAAAGCCTGGGAGACTGAGGCTGCAAGAGCTGAAGAGTACGGCATCCGGACCGTCCGGCTTCGATTCGGTATCGTTTTGGGTCCCGGAGGCGGTGCCCTTTCCCAGTTTGACATGCTGGCCCGCTGTTTTTTTGCGGCGCGCTTGGGAAAAGGCGAACAATGGTTCTCCTGGATTCATATCCAGGACTTGATAAGAATCATAGAATTTATGATGGAAGGCGATCGGGAGGGGGTATGGAATACCGCTGCCCCCCATCCGGTGAAAAATAAAATACTGATGAGGACCATGGCGGAAGTTATGGATAAGCCGGCTTGGTCGCCACCGATTCCCGGATTTCTCATTAAATTGGTTTTGGGTGAATTCGGGGGCACTTTACTTCACGGCCAGCGAGTCATACCGAACAGACTGAATCAATCGGATTTCACTTTTAAACATCCCGATATCCGCACGGCCCTGAAAGATCTTTATAATAAGGAGTGATCTGCTTATTTATGAATAAGTCCGAGTAAGGAGATAAACATGTATACGATCATAATTTTGATTCTATTGGGATTATCCGGCTGGCTCATATATAAAGGCGCCAACCAAAAGCATACCGGCCGAATTGTCTTTGGTGTGATGGTTTTGCTTTTCACCTGGTTTTTCTTCTGGTTTATGGATTTTTGGGGGGAAATGCTGTGGTTCGAAGCGATTGGCTACAATGAGCGGTTCTGGATGGTGGTATTGAGTCAAACCGCGGTTGCCCTGGCCGGAATACTTGTGGGCGGCCTGGCTGTTTGGCTCCTTACGCTTAAAATTCCCGGGGAAAAAATGTGGTTTAAACGGGGAGCCCTGATTCTGGGAGCGTTCACCGGAGCGGTTTGGGCCATATCCAATTGGGAAGTGATTTTGCGGTTCTGGTTCCGGGTGGGATCGGAATCCACTGATCCGGTTTTGGGGAAAACAACCGCTTTTTACTTGTTCAGCCTTCCTTTTTATGATGGCTTGTACGAATTGCTGCTGCTGTTTGCATTGATAGGAGCCGGAGCGGTGTTTGCCGCCGCCTTCCTTCGTTTTGAGCGGGAACAGATCGATTTTGATATTCCCCAGCTGGACTCAGGATCAGGAAAAGCCATGGTGGGTAATCTGTTTTGGGATGCGTCCGTCCTGCTGATTGTGCTGGCATTCGGCAAGTATTTAAGCCGGTTCCATTTGATGTATTCCGATTGGGGTGCAGTAAGGGGTGCGGGCTGGACGGATGTTCATATCCGCTTGCCCGGATACTGGATCGCTGCGGTGGTTGCTGTGCTGCTGGCGGCAGGACTGTTTTTTCCGGGGGTCAGAAGCCGTCTGGGAAAAATCTTTTTCCCCAAAAAATACAGCGGCCGGAAAGCCCCTTTGTACACCTTTCTGTCAGCCGCGATTGTGCTGTTCGGAACCTGGTTTCTGGTTTTGACTGTGGTCCCGGGATTATTCCAATGGCTGCGGGTGGAACCCAATGAGATCACCGTTGAAAAACCGTTTATAGAAAACAACATTAAGCTCACGAGAGAAGGATTCGGCCTGCACCGGATCGAAGAAAGGGAATTTCCTGTGGCGGAAGAATTCACGCCTGAGATGGTGGATCAAAACCAAAATATTTTTAGGAATATACGGTTGTGGGACTGGAGAGCATTGGACGCAGTCTACAAGCAATTCCAGGAAATCAGGCTGTATTATGAATTCGAGGACGTGGATATCGACCGGTATACTTATAACGAGCAATACCGGGAAGTGATGGTCTCAGCCCGGGAAATGCGGTTTTCCAATCTGCCCCTCCAGAGCCAGACTTTTGTCAATCAAAGGTTTAAATACACCCACGGCAACGGCATAACCATGACCCCCGTGCAGGAATTTACGCCTGACGGATTGCCCAATCTTTTGATTAAGGATATTCCTCCCCAGAGCGAATATCCGGAAATCAAGGTTGAGCAGCCCCGGATTTATTACGGCGAATTGACGGATTACCATGTGATTGCCAACAGCGACGAAGAAGAGTTTGATTATCCCAGCGGTGAAGAAAATGTTTATTCCCATTACCAGGGCAAAGGCGGAGTCCGCATATCAAATTTTTGGCGCAAATTCCTCTTTGGCTGGAAGTTCGATGGCACACGCCTTTTCCTGTCCGGTTATCCCAACCCGGACAGCCGTATGATGTTTCACCGCCAGATACGGGACCGGGTTCAGACCTTGGCTCCTTTTCTCCACTTTGATGATGACCCCTACGTGGTATTGTCGGAAGGGAAATTGTATTGGATCATAGATGCGTATACCAGTTCCACCTACTTTCCTTACAGTGAACCTTTTTCTTCCCGGGAAGTGATTGAATACAAAGAAGGCAACACTACCCGGACGCTGATCAATCAGGTTGCTCCCCGGCTCGATGGAGCCAATTATATCCGCAACGCAGTCAAGGCCGTTGTAAACGCCTACGAGGGCTCCGTTGATTTTTATATTTTTGACCCGGGTGACCCTGTTATTCAGGTATGGAGCCGGATTTTCCCGGATCTGTTTAAAAAGAAAGAAGACATGCCGAAGACTTTGTATAAGCATATCCGGTATCCCGCTGATATGCTGCTGGTGCAGGGCCTGGTTTTCTCCAAATATCATATGACCGATCCCACTGTCTTTTATAATCAGGAGGATCTGTGGATCCGGGCCACGGAAAAATATTACAATCAAGTGCAGCCGGTGGAACCGTATTACATCATGTGGGAGCTGCCGGAAGAAGACGAGCCTCAATTTGTGCTCATATTGCCGTTTTCACCCAAAAACCGTCAGGTTATGATCGGATGGATTGCCGGCATGTGCGATCCGGGAAATTACGGACGCTTTCTGGCCTATAAATTCCCGAAAGAAAAGCGGGTGCTGGGACCGCAGCAGGTGGAAACCAAAATCGACCAGGATCGTTTTTTGTCCGGGCAATTGAGCCTTTGGGACCAGCGCGGGTCCAATGTCATTCGCGGTAATGTCTTGGCTATTCCGGTGGCTGAAACCATTATTTATGTGGAGCCGATTTTTCTGCAGTCTGAAACTGCGGCCTATCCGGAACTCAGGCTGGTTGCCGTCATGCACGGGGACACTCTTAGCTATGCGGAAACCTTTGACCAAGCACTGCAGGGATTATTTGATAAAACCATTCCCGAACAGGCGATAACTCAGGAGGTCCCGGCCAAAGCTGTGGCCAACCTGGACTCGTTGATTCAGGACGCGGATCAGGCCTTTAACGATTATCTGCGCTTGCTGGGAGAAAAACGTTTTCAGGACGCGGCTCAGGCTTTGGACCGACTGCAGAACGCGCTTGAGCGCCTGGTGCAGCAATCCGGTCAAAAACAGCCATGATCCGGGCATTTTTCTTAAAGCCGCTGCTTATAACCGGTCTTTGTCTTTTTTCGGTGGGAGCAGATTTCCGAGGGGCTCATGTCTTGGGTCAGAACCTGGTCTGGACCGATGTCATCAACGAAACCGGACGGACACTTTGTTTCCAGGCGGGTTTAAACTGGAATAATTGGAATATGGATGAAGTGGTGCTGGAACCGGAAGAGAAAAAGCATTTTCCCGGGGCCAGTGCTGTTAAAGTCCGGTTTTACCGCGGTGATGAACTGCTTCTTTACCGTCTGAATCCGGGCCCTCAGTATATCTTTCGTTTGGATAAAACCGGCTTCCCGGATGTTTACGCTGACCCTCCGGTGAATAAAAAGCTGGATTACTTTGTCCCTTTCGTGGTTACTCCGCCCAAAGTAATAGACCGGATGCTGGAGATGGCCGGACTGTCCAGCGATGATGTTGTATATGATTTAGGCAGCGGGGATGGACGCATTGTGATTACAGCGGCAAAAAAATACAAGGCCCGGGGGGTTGGCATTGATATTGACTCTCGCAGAATTCTGGAAGCGCGTGAATATGCTGAGCGCCATGGTGTTTCGGATTTGGTGAAATTCAGAGAAAAGGACGCCCTGAAAGTGGATTTAACCGGGGCGACGGTGGTGACGGTCTATATGTCCATGCAGTTCAACCAAAAGCTCCGGCCGGTTTTGGAATCGGATCTAGATGCCGGCGACCGTGTGGTAGCGCACAATTATGCGGTTCCCGGATGGGCACACCGATTGGTCCGCTATGACACGTTGGAGACAGCTAACGGCACGGAGCACATAATTTTTCTTTATCAATAACCGCCTGAATCCCTACGTTTTAGTGATAACGAAGATGGCCTCGCCATTTTTATATGCCGAGATTGGCGATGCTGTTCACTCTCTTCAACCCGGCTGCTTTCTGCAGAGGTCGCGGCCTGAAAATTAAGTTTATTTGGATGTGTTTATCCCGGGACCCAGCCGACGCAATCCCGGGAATTGATTCTGCCGAAAGGATTCATAGGCGGCGACGGCCACGGAATTAGCTAAATTCAGAGAACGGATCTGGCTGCGCATAGGGATCCGGCAGGACTGATGACTCTTCTCCAGAAGCAGAGATTCAGGAATACCCCGGGTTTCACCCCCAAAAATCATTTGAACATGTCCGGAATAGTCCATTTGATCATAGCGTTTGATGGCCTTTTTGGAGAAAAAAAACAGCCGGCTGGCTTTCTGCCGGGCAAAAAAATCATCCAGGCTGGAATAAGTTTCTACTTTGACCAGCGGCCAGTAATCCAATCCTGCGCGCTTCAAATAGCGGTCATCCAGAGAAAATCCCAGTGGTTTAATAAGATGCAGCCCTGCGCCCAGAGCAGCGCAGGTCCGTGCTATATTCCCGGTATTTTGCGGAATTTCCGGCTGATATAAAACAATATCAAGTTGAAACATAATACTCACTCCCTAAAATATGTCTATACTATTATTTAATACGATAACTTTTTACTTTTTTCTTTCGACTTTTTAATTCCAAAAATAGGCAACCATTTATATATGAATGTCGTATATTATAGTGAAACCCAGTTAATGAGGCTTGTCTGTATGCATTTTTTTTCCTCTAATAACCCGCAAGGGAAGACTCCTCCACAGGGTTTGGTGAACAGCCCCGGCCCGGGATTCATCGGAAACAGGGATAGGACGTGAAAACGAGAGGCCCTCGCCGGGGCCGGTTCACGGTTTCAGCAGGTCTTTAATTATTCGTCCCTCCTGAAGGATTACCATGACATTGCGCAGATCCCGGATATTCTGAAGCGGATTACCGTCTATGACCAGCAAGTCGGCGATTTTCCCCTCTTCTATTGTTCCCAAACGGTCATCGGCATCAATGGCTTCTGCTCCGATCCGCGTGGCCGCCGTCAAAGCTTCTTTTGGTGTATAACCATTTTTGACAAACCGTTCCACTTCTTCGAAATAAAGCCCCGGGTTTTGGTCCATGAATTCATATATGGCGTCCGTGCCTATGGCCATCGGCACACCAGCCGCTTTCATCTTTTGGAAAATGATCTCATACTCATGCGGCTGGTCATCCGGAATGATATTGCCCCGCTGCTGGTGAAGCATCATCATGATGGTCATAGTGGGAACGCCGTAGATCTGCTTTTCGGCCATCATCTGAATCACGTCATCCGGCAGCGCATAAGCATGTTCGATGACATCTGCCCCCAGTTCCGCTGCCCAGCGGATGTAGGCGGGTTCACCGCCTAAATAGCCGGAATGGACCGCCACCATTTTCCGCAGGAGATGGGCTTCTTCCATGGCTGCCTGAAGTTCGGCTTTTGTGTAAGGCGGCAGAATCTTTATCACATCCGCTCCCTTTTTTATTTGGAGCCGGATTGCTTTCCGGAACTCATTCGGGCCGTCCGCTTCATAGGCCATGTCAAAACGGGATACCCCATGTCCGCCGGTGGCATTGATCCTTTCACCCACGACCACCGGTCGTGAGCCGAGAAGAAAACCATCCTGAAACGCCTTTTTTGCCATAAAGCTTACATCATGATAGGCGCCCGCATCCATGATGGTGGTGATGCCTCCCATCAAATGCCGCCTGAGATGGTGCGACGCGCGGAAAGCACAAATGGCGTCATTCAGAACAAAAGGCTGTTCCCGTGTATTGGGATAATTCATATGATAATGGGTATCGATCAAACCCGGGACAACCCATCGGCCGCCGGCATCAATAACCCAGGCGTCAGGCGGCTGTTGTATTTCTCCGTCTTGACCGATATGAGCAAATCGTCCATTTTTTATGAGAATAACGGCGTTTTCTAAGTTGGGACCTCCGGTCCCGTCGAAAATCCGGGCATTGCGGATGATCAATGTATTTTCATCCGCGGAAAGAAGCATGCCGCTGAAGAGAATCAGCATTATGGCTGAAAGACCGCATCTGCGAATGAGCTGATTCATTGTTATCCTCCTTTGATCGCGATTAAGGACGGCGGCCGTATACATAATCACCAATCCGGCGCATCCATTCGATTTCTTGTTTATTCATTTCACCTTTGGCTGTTTGTTTCAGATTATCCTGCAGATACTTGATTTTAGAGGGGGCTGTGACTGCCACATCGACGCTGGGGTGAGATAGGGCAAACCGGTAGCCATCCCCTGCTGCCGGCCTGACTTCATCGTCGGGAATCCGTTTGGATTTAGCCAGCTGCATCCGTTTGGTAGCTTGAAAGACCACAATCCCAGGCCGGTTTTCCGGAAGATGCGGAAACACATCCTGTTCCGCCCCCCGGTGAGCAGCGTTATAGCGCAGGTGAAAGATGTCAAAAGGGTAATCGCGGGCTAATTGAGAAAAAAGGGGACGGTGATGGGAGGACATCCCGAGACAGCGAAAGGAGCCGGCATGCTTGAGTTTCTCCGCGGCCGCCATGGATTTAGGTGACGGTGGTTTCTTAAACCAGCTTAGCAGCATAACATCGGCATAATCCAGCCCCAGCTTTTTGAGCCCCCGGTGCAGGCTTTTTTCCATACCCCGGTGGTTCCGCCAAAAAACTTGTAATACTACAATTATCTCATCGCGATTCCCGCGGGATGCAATGTTCCGAATAGCTTTCGCCATGCCTTTCCGGCGCAGGGCTCCCCAATAAAAATAATTGCATCCGGCTTCAAAAGCTTCTTCCAGACCGGCAGCCGGGGTGCCGTAAGAAGAAGCTAATCCCAGCGGACCGGCCTGAAGCCCGCTTCGTCCTAAAGCGATGCGGCGGCGAAGGAATTCGGTCATATCGATATCTCCGCCTTAACTATATGTTACCTGGGTTGAGGACGCAAGAGGAAGTGGTTCAGAATGTCCATGCGTATCCGATTTTGAGAAAGAAAGTACGGTCTTTTTGAGTTAGCTCAACCCCGTCAAATCCCAGATAATTGTCGTTGTATCCGAGGAAAAGGACTGTCCTTGGATTCAATTTGTAAGAAAAAAGAAGCTGGGAAAACAGGGTTTCGGTGTCGGGGTCGATTTCGAAAAGATATAGGTCCGGATTGCGGCTGGTCTTCCGGTACTGCAGAATCGCCCTGAAGAATGCCCGGCGGTTGAAATGATAAATAAATTTGATCTGGGGAAGATGAACCATGAACAGACGCTCGCCTCCGATGTGGAGACGGTAGTTCATATAGTTTCCGCTGAGATTAAAATGTTTGCCCAAATTCATGGTGATTCCCGGATTGAACTGGACATATTTCCCGGCCCGGACATGACTGTAGTCAATCTCATCTCCGTAACTCACCGATATGCTTGCATAAAAACTTCCGGTCGGGCGGAAAGAGAGCATGATATGGTTGAAAAATTGAGAAAATCTTTCCTGGCGGAAGACTTTTTCCCGCCCGCCGATGACAAAATTGAGCCGGGACATAAGCGGGCCCTGCATGGACAGCACGCTTTCCAGCTCTTTTTCCAGCAGATTGTGGTCATAATCGTTGCTTTGATCATAATTGGCGACCACCTGAATCTGCGAGAAAAAGGAGTCCTCGTCTCCGAAATAAAGATACCCTCCCCCTAACTCGAATCGGCGGTATCCCACCTGGGGCATAAAGCCCAGGTCCGCCCGGAATTCCGGATGAATATCTGCGTATTTGCCGAATACAAGATAGGATCTTGTCTGGCGGTTGAATTCAAGCTGCCCGGCATACCCGGACAACCCTTCCGGGTCTTGATCGAAAGCATCCGCGGTATCTTGCGGGTAAGCCGTTTGGGAACCCAGCAGCTGAAAGGATAAAGTGTCCGATTTATTAAGACGCAGCAATCCATCCACTCCTCCTAAACGGTTATGATAGGATTGTCCTTCCCGATCGGTTATCAGCAATCCCAGCGTGGAGGAATTGCCGATATCCCTGCGGTAACGGAGCACATTCGCAAAGGATGATTGGGACAGAAAGTCCCTTCTTGATCCTTCAGGCCCTGGAAAGATCAAGTTGGTGATGCTGTCCTGAGCTGAAAATATACCCAGGGCATGCGGCCCCTCCTTCCCGGAGACTTTTATGCCCCATTCCGGATCCGCCACGGAACGGGTATACAGCGCACGGAACGGCGTTTCAAAAAAATCCTGGCCCTCCAGAAAAAACGGCCGTTTTTCCGGATAATAAAGCGCAAACTGCTTATTGATTTCCATTTGCGCGGCATCCGCTTCCACCTGGGAGAAATCCGGATTAATGGCACCGCTTAAGGTCAGGTTGTTGGTGAAGCCCCAGCGGCCGGAGATACCAACATCCGCCTGAGCTTTGTCTTTTTCCAAGGAACCGGAAGGAAAAGGGGTCCGCTGATCTGAATGGAGTCCGGTAATGGTGGGATCCAATTCGATATTACGGCCGGGTTCTGCTCCGGCAAATCCCTTGATTTTGGGAAGCTGGCACAGCAGGCAATTCATTTGATCCCGGTCAATGGGGAAACTGCTGATCTGATGGCGGTGGCTTCGGGGGTAATTGCGGATAGGGGCGAATCCCCAAATCTGTTCTTCTTCAGACGGCTGGAACTGCATGGCCCGGAAAGGAATGGCCATTTCCACCACATATCCGAAGTCGGTTATATTGCCGGCTGAAGCCCAAATGGCATCCCAGGACTGGTCTTCCCGGCTGCCTCCCTTGCTGAAGATTTCATCTCCCTGAACGCCTAAAGGATTGGCAAAAAAAGCGAATCCCCGGTTTTCATCATTAAAGGTATCCAGCAGCACACCCACCAGATCGTTATTCCACATCTCATCCCGGTCGGACAGATGCGCCCGGATTTGATCCGGATGGGGATCATAAGCCCGGAAGGCGGCGTATAAATGGTTTTTATCATACATAAGAAAGCACTCACCTTTGGCCGGGGCCGGGATGTTTTCGGCCGGCATGACTTCAATATCCATGCTGAATTGAGCGGCTTCCCGTTCCCAGACGGGCTCATCCAGACGCCCGTCAATATGGACCTCCGCTTCAATGCGGGGGATGGAATGCGTCTTGTCTTCATTGTGTTTATTTTGCGCGGGAATGAAGCCTGGGTTGAGTAAAATACTGATGATTAGGATGATAACAAATCGGTGCAATTGATTCTCCTCTCTTTTTCATGTGTTTGCCGAATAAATAGAATGTCCGGTCTTCATTAAATAGTACGAAAATGACAGAGAAATAGTTCGTATTAGATTTATTGGAGGTTGTGTGTGTATAATGTGTCTATAATAAGAATGGGAGGGAAGAATGAGATTTCAAAGAAAACCCGCCTTTATTATGTGTCTTTGTGCCGTATCAGGCGTTCTTATGATTACGTCTCCTTTGTTTTCCCAGCCTGACCAGACGCAAATGCTGGACATATCCCTGTTTTTATCTCAGGACAAAGTGCATCCTGGATCATTGTTGAAAATAGCTATGGCGATAGAGATCGAGAGTGGATGGCATATCAACTCCTCTGTCCCCATGAATGATTTTCTGGTTCCATCAACCGTCTCCATCCCAAAAGAGAGCCCCGTCAAGCTGGAAAAGGCAATTTTTCCCGAACCGGTTGAAATTGCGCCTCAATTTTCTCAGGAAATAATGTCGGTTTACATGGGGGAAATATGGGTCGGAATTATGGTGGCGGTTCCGGAAGATATGGAAACCGGGCCACTGACCATAAAGCTGCATTTCCGCTTTCAGGGGTGCGACCATCAAGCCTGCCATGCCCCCCAAATGGAAGCCGCATGCCTAATCATTCCGGTGGTGGACAGATCCACCCCGGCACACAGCATCCATCCTGAGATTTTTTCCCGGATCGATTTTGGGAAGAAAGTGAAAAGTCAAAAGTAAAAAGTCAAAAGTGAAAAGATATCTAATTTATCTCAAATCTCAAATCTGAAAACCGCATTGGAACCCGAATATTCTCTTTCATGCCAGACCTATGACAATAAACGCGAGCGGAGCGAGCTATTGTCATCCTGAGCGCAGCGAAGGATTCCAAACGGAACCGATTCTCTAGACGATGCACTTTGGATAAGATTAGTTCTATACCTTGGAGATCCTCACCGGCATTGATTATTCTCCGAAAAATCTGATCCTGACAATAGTCACAATCTGTTATATTAGTTGTAGCAAAATGTGACATGTAAATTTCTTTTTTATGTATGCAAAACGAACATATCGACGTTAAATCGAAATCTATATTATTAATTACAAAGTAATTATATTCATGGCATGATTATTGCAATACCTTGCATGTCAATGCATCAAAATGAGTGCTTATGAATGATAACAAATGATAACAGGGCTTTGACATTATGCTTCTGTCATGGCCTTTAAAAAGGAGGAGTTATGAAAAAAGCGGTTTTAGGACTAGTAGTTATTGTGCTGGCTTTTTGCCTGCAAGGGAATGCTCTGAACAATCAAGATGCGACTGAAAAGAGCAATGAGACTCAACTATCTCAGACTCCGGCTTTCGATCATCTGACTGTTGAAACCGGGGCTTTTAGAAATATTCCTTTATATTTTATTAAAAATGAAGGTCAGTTTAATGAAAAAGCTTTGTTTTATTCTCAAACACCCGGCTATACCTTGTGGATGATGAAAAACGGTTTAGTTTTCGACAGTTTAATGCCTGATAAAAAAAGGCATATTTCCCATTTAGAATTTTTAAATGCCAACATGAACCCGCAAGCCATTCCTCTGGAAATGACGGATTATAAGGTCAGTTATTTCCAGGGGAATGACAAATCGCGATGGGTTTCAGGAGCCCAAACCTCGAAAGAGGTTGTATATAAGAATATTTATCCGGGTATTGACTTGAAAGTATACGGTAAAGAAAAAGAAATTGAGTATGACTGGATCATTTCACCGGGAGTCAATCCTGAAGATTTTATTCACTTTGCATTTCAAGGAAGTGACGTTGAACTGAAACATGACGGCAGCCTGGCAATGAAGGGCAAAGGCTTCAACATAAAACACAAAAAACCCCACGGCTACCAAATCATCGATGGAGAAAGCGTTCCTGTGGAAGTGTATTTCGAAAAGCAAAATGAAAATGTTTATGGTTTTAATGTGGGGGCATACAATTCTTCCCAGCCCTTGATCATTGATCCGGTCATCACAATGGAATATTCAACTTTTTTAGGCGGCAGCGGCCATGATTATGGATCTGATATTTTGGTTGATGATGACGGATATGCCTATATTATTGGAATCACCTACAGCTCTGATTTTCCTACAATGAATCCAGCCCAACCGGTTATCGGGGCTGGGACTCCGGATGCCTTTATTACAAAAATAAATCCAGGCGGGTACGCCCTTGTTTATTCCACCTATCTTGGTGGGAATAATTCGGATGAAGGCGAGTCGATAGCTGTAGACTCTTCAGGGAATGTCTATATAACAGGAGCAACGAGGAGCACTGATTTTCCTACGCAGAGTCCGATACAGGCCTCCTGCGGCGGATCGGCGGATGGTTTTGTCGCCAAGCTTTCTGCAGACGGAAGCAGCCTGATTTTTTCCACTTATTTAGGAGGAGATGACTTGGATTGCGGTACCGGGATAGCACTTGATTCGTCCGGGAATATCTATATAACCGGCAGGACGAGCAGCACGGATTTTCTTGTGCTTAACGCGTATCAAAACACCTGCGCCGGATCAGCCGATGCCTTTCTTACCAAGATGTCCCCAAGCGGAACAGGTTTATTCTTTTCCACCTATTTAGGAGGATCAAATATGGAGATACCTTTTGATCTGGCAGTAGATTCTTCCGGATGTGCTTATATAGGGGGCGAAACATCCAGCAGCAATTTTCCTGTTCAGAATCCCTATCAAGCATCCCGCTGGGGAAGTCAGGACGGTTTTATTACAAAATTCTCTCCGGAAGGAAACAGCTTGGAATTTTCCAGTTACCTCGGTGGAGGAGGTAGCGAAACTATAAGGGCATTAACATTGGATTCCTCAGGGAAGGCGATTGTTGCAGGAGCTACCACAAGCACAAATTTTCCCACAGTTAATGCGTATCAGTCCGCCTTTGCGGGAGGTGGCAGGGATGCGTTTGTATCCGGATTTTCTTCCGCCGGAAATACCTTGGAATTTTCCACGTATTTGGGGGGGGGGAACGGAGAAGATTATGCGATGGGAATATCAATCGGCCCTTATGGCGGTTTATATGTTGTCGGACATACAGAGAGTACGAATTTCCCCGTTAGAAACGCCTATCAACCTTCTTTCGGCGGCGGAGGATGGGATGCCTATGCTGCGAGATTATCTCAGGATGGAAGTTCTCTGGAATTTTCGACTTATCTCGGGGGAACGGGGGATGATCTTGCTCGAGGAATTAATGCTTATCCTCCGATTTATGCGCTTGTAACAGGATTCACAGGCAGCCCTGATTTTCCAACGGTCATTCCATATCAGAGCTTATATGGAGGAGGATGGACCGATGCCTTTGTGTCAAAGTTGATTTTTTGTGATGACATCCCATCTTTTAACCTTCTTTCCCCGGCCAGCGGTTCGAGCGGACAAAGTACAGATGTCGACCTGGACTGGGAAGATGCGGAAAAGGCTGTCTCATATGAAGTATATATGGGAACGTCTTTGCCTTTACCATTGGTCACGACTGTAAGTGCGAGTGAATTTGATCCTGGACCGCTTGATTATGATGAGCATTATTATTGGCAAATCAAGGCAAAAAACGGCTGTTCTGAAAGAAATTCTTCACTTTGGGATTTCACCACTATGTCTCCGCCTCCGGTAAATATCGAAGGATATGTAACTGCCGGAGGGTCCGGCTTGTCCGGTGTTTCCATGGATGGGCTTCCCTTACCTCCCAGTACAAGCGGCACCGGCTATTACATGGATACGGTTGACTATGGATGGTCGGGAACCGTTATGCCGGTAAAAACCGGTTACAGCTTTAGTCCAGTTGCCCGTTCCTATAGCAATGAGACGTCAGACCAGACGGGCCAGGATTATACAGCGACGCTGAACACCTATGGTATATCCGGAACGGTGACGTCGGGGGGGAGCGGCTTGTCCGGGGTGACGATCAGCGGATTGCCGGGATCACCTGTGACCATTGCAAACGGAACTTACAGCGACACAGTGGATCACGGGTGGAGCGGAACGGCGACACCGGCACTGACCGGCTATACATTTACTCCGTCGAGTATTCCCTACAGTAACGTGACATCCGACCAGACGGGCCAGGACTACACCGCGACATTGAATACTTATACTATCGCGGGGACCATAACCTCAGGCGGCTCCGGGTTGTCCGGAGTAACGATCATCGGGCTGCCGAGTACACCTGCAACAGTGGGCGACGGCTCCTACAGCGACACGGTGGATTATGGCTGGAGCGGAACGGCGGCCCCTGCCCTGACCGGTTACACCTTTACACCGTCCAGTACACCTTACAGCAATGTGACGTCCGATCAGACCGGTCAGGATTACTCGGCTTCCTTGATCGCGCTGACTATATCCGGAACCGCAACCGAAAGCGGCACAGGGCTTTCCGGAGTGACCGTAAGCGGCCTCCCGGGAACACCGGCTACAGCCGGCGACGGCAGCTACAGCGATACGGTCAGCTACGGCTGGGACGGCATAGCAACTCCGGTTCTTGCCGGCTATGCCTTTACACCGGCTTCCCGAAGCTACAGTGATGTGACTGCGGACCAGGCCGGTCAGGATTATACCGCCGATACTCTGCTGTCGATAACCGGTGCTGTCACTTCCGGCGGCGCGGGACTCAACGGTGTGGTGCTCAACGGACTCCCCGGCAATCCGGCGACCAATGCAGCCGGTGAGTATACCGGATATGTGGGTGATAGCTGGTCGGGTGTTGTAACACCCGTTGCGGGCGGATACGTGTTTACCCCTGAATCCCGCAGCTATATCTCGATAACCGAAGATCAGGCGGATCAGGATTATACCGCGGCCTCCGACGCTGATGTTTTCAGCATCTCCGGGACCGTCGATGACGGCACCAATCCGGTTGCGGGTGTGGTGCTCAACGGCCTGCCGTTAAATCCGTCGACCGATGATGCCGGATTCTATCTGGGCACTGTCGATGCCGGCTGGTCCGGAACGGTCGTTCCGGCGGCGTCAGGATATACCTTCACTCCCGCAAGCATTCCGTATACCAATGTACTGGCGGACCAGGTTGACCAGGACTACACGGCCGCATCAGACAGTTCTATCCTAAGTGTTTCCGGTCATGTAACCGAGAGTGACGGCACCATGATAGCGGATGTTGAGATCGGCGGATTGCCGAATACATTAATGACCAATCCTTCTGGATACTACATCGATACCGTAGCTACCGGCTGGAGCGGGACAATTGCTCCGGCGCACGCGGATTATGATTTCACACCGGCGGATGCAATCTTCACCAGTATAGATACGGACCAGATTCAGGATTTTACTGCCGAACGGGTGCTTATTGATATAAGCGGAACCGTAACGGAAAGCGGCAGCGGCCTGGCCGACGTTGTGATGAACGGCTTGCCCGGCAATCCGCAGACATTGGGCGACGGAACTTACA
>CAYRTV010000009.1:0-20410 GCA_964427225.1 uncultured Eubacteriales bacterium | reverse complement strand
GTGTGGATAGGGCTGCCGATGCCGATGGTGACAGCCACGGCTTCGGTCTCATGATTGATGCGGTGGACGGCGAGCTGTTCGGCGGTGCGGTTGCCGCCGTGGTAATTGAAGAACATGATCTTGTCGAATCCGTAGCGGGTGAGCATTTGAGCTGTTTCAAACAGCACCTGCGCCAGGGTTTCGGTTTTAAGGCTTAATGAGCCGGTGAATCCGGAGTGATACACACTGTAGCCGGCCATGACCACCGGGGCCACCACCACGCCGGCGCGCTGGGAGATCAGCTTGCAGGTCTCAAAGGCTTCATAAAAATCCGTGCCCAGCGGCATGTGGGGGCCGTGCTGTTCCGTGGACCCGATGGGGATGATGACCATGTCATTGGTCTTGAGATAATCCTCGACATCAGTCCAGGTCATTTCCTGCAGCACCAAGGCTTTATCGCCGCCGGCGGTCAAAAAAAGACCGCAAAAAAGAAGCAGGGTTGGGATCAGTAAATACTTTTTTGGTTTTAATGTTAAATTTTTCATTGTATTTCACCTCTTTAATATGGTCATAAGACATGTATAGTCATAACACATGTCATCCTGAGCGCAGCGAAGGATCTCAATCTTCTTCGTCTGGATGAGATGGGACCGCTTCTATAGACGCTGCAGTTTGGGATCCTTCGGCCTGCTGCCGCAGGCCTCAGGATGACGTGTCTCAATTCCCCAAGACCTCAGGAATAACATGGAGCTATCATCTACCTCGTCCTATATTTTTCAAACCAGGCTTTGAGATAAAGCTGGTTTAATATCCTGTGGGAGGGGCGCCGCCAGCCATGGTACTCGTTCGGCATGCGGATAAGCAGCGTATCCTTCCGCTGCATTTTAAGCGCCCGGAAAAATTCCTCACTCTGCCCCATGGGTGTCCGCAGGTCCTTTTCCCCGGTCATGAGCAGAAGCGGCGTGGTCACATTGCCCACGGATGCGATGGGCGAACGCTCGTACCAATCCAGGGGATCCTCCCAATGCGGTTTTTTAAACCAGCTGTATTTATCGGTCGGGTCATCGGCGGTTCCGGCGGCGGAGATGTAATCGACGATCGGGCGCATGGCGCAGGCCGCCCGGAAGCGGTCGGTCTGCCCGACAATATAGGAGGTCAGGATGCCCCCGCCGCTGCCTCCGCAGACGAACATGTTGTCCGTGTCGATAAATCCTTTGGCAGCGGCTGCATCCACGCCCGCCATTAAATCATCATAGTCTTTGCCGGGATAGCTGTGTTTGATGCCGTCGACAAATTCCTTGCCGTATCCGGTGCTGCCCCGCGGATTCATGTATAAAACCGCGTATCCGTCGGCCGCGAAATTCTGCCAGGCCCAGTTCCAGCGTACCGAGTACATGGCATAGGGGCCGCCGTGGATCCACAGCACCAGGGGATATTTTTTCCCTGCTTCGAATTCCGCCGGTTTGATCAGCCAGCCCTGCAAATCAAGGCCGTCCGGCGATTTGAACCACATTTCTTCCACGTCACCCAGCTTGATATTACTCAGGACGTCGCGATTGAGATCGACGATGGCGGTCAGTTCATCTTGGTTGTCCAGGGAAAAAGTGACCAGGTATCCCGGCCGGTGATAGGTGGAGCAGACCGCGGCCGCCTGTCCGTTTTCAGCCAGGGAAAAGGAGGAAAGATAGTGGTTTCCATCCGTCATTTTTTGTATTTTTCCCGTCAGCGAGACGAAATACAGGTTGGATACGCCCTTTTCCCCCATAAGATAGTAGACCCCGCTGTTGTCCGGAGCCCAAGTGATGCTCCCTGGAGAACTGGGAAGGTCTCCTGCCAGCAGGCGTTTATTATTGCCGTCAATATCCATGAGATACAGGCTGGAGATATTTCCGTCGGCATAATCCTGGTCGTCAAATCCGGTATAGGCGATCCATTGGCCGTCGGGGGAAATCTGCATGCCCCGGTCGGGGCCGTCCCGGTCGGTCAGCTGTTTGATCTCGCCGGAGGCCAGGTTCATGGAATGGATTTCACACTCGTTGATCTCCATTTCCACCTCTTCCCAGGGCTTAAGCAGCGCGGCGAAAAAAATGGTTTCACTGTCAGGCCCCCACTGCGGGTCGCACGTCCAGAAGCGCCGCGGGTCGCTATAGGTATAATCGCCGGATGTAATCTGCCGGGGCGTTCCTCCAGTCTGTGCATCGATTGTGAAAAGATGCATATATCCTTTAGGGAGATAGCCCAGGCCGTCGTAGGCCCAGATGATGCGTTCGATGACTTTGGCGGGTTCGGCCAGTTTCGCGCCTTTGGGGAATTTCGGCAGCTGGACCGGAAGCGGAGATTTCGTTTCCGGCAGATACATGCCGAAGGCCAGGGTTTCGCCGTCCGGCGACCAGCGCAGTCCCACGGGTGTGTGGGCAACGTGTGTCAGTTGGGCCGTTTCACGGGTATCCAGCCGCATCACGTGGACCTGAACGGTCCCGTCCCGGTCGGATAGGAAGGCGATTTTTGTCCCGTCCGGCGACCATACTGGGGAAAAATCAGACCCGTTCCCATAGGTCAATTCCCGCAGGTGCTCGCCGTTCACATCGACGATCCAGAGGCTGCTGCGGCTCCGGTCATTCATTTTGTCGATATGGCTGCGGGCAAAAAGGATGTGCCGGCCGTCGGGAGAGATTTGAGGGCTGCTGATGCTCTCCATCTCCAGATACGTGGTTGTATCCAGCAGCCGGGTTTGTTCCGCCGCCGCAGCCGGTAAGGCCAAAACCAAGCCCAAAACTAGAATAAAAGCCGTTGATGTCTTTCGCATTGATGTCTCCTTTAAAATGATATCCGTTGATTAGCGGATGAGATAAAAATTCTCCTGCCGACAGCGAATTCCTGCATATATATTTCCTGCACCCGGTGGGCCCGCTTGAGCGCGGACTGAATGCCTGGAGGCGGCTCGGTTTCATGAAGCCGGCAGACATAAGCCTGCCCGTTTATATCGGTTTTCAAACCAAGGTAATCCAGACAAAAATCCGTCCACAGGCAATCGCCGCGCCGTATGACTCTATCGTCTTTGCCTTGTCCTCTGGGATCTGCAGCTCCCTTAAATCTGAGGATAAGGCCGTCTTTATCATAGGCGATCGTGAGGCCGTGGGCGTTTCCCAGGGCGGTCACGGTGCGCACGTTATGCCCCTTGGCTTTGAGCTGGATGATGATTTTCTGCGGGACGGTGTCTTCGACCGCCAGGATGTCGGGTTCGAGGAAGCTTATGCGGGGAGCGGCGAGGGCGTCCTGGATGTCCATGTTGAAATCGATCAGGTTCATGACCATCTGGGGGACAGTCTGGCCGATGGTGCGGCCGCCACCGCGACGGCGGCGTCAAAGGCGTTGCCGCCCTTGCGGAGAATATCCACCCCTGCCTGAGTAGCCAGGGGCTGGGCGCTGCTGATGATGCCGTTTGTCCAGGCATCCGAAGAGGCTTTGGTTTTTTCCTCATCGGCACTGGAGCAGGCATTAAATGATATGATTAAAGAAACGCCGATTAGCAAGCCGTAAAACCACACTGGGGCTTTTTTGGCGGCATAAATTTTTTCTTTCATTCGTCTAATCCTTGTTTTCCTCATGCGGACTATGAGAACGCAATGAACGCGACGAACGCAATGAACGCGATAAACGCGAGCGAAGCGAGCATCATGGTGCCGTCTATAATCCTGCAGTAGGTGAGCGGTCAGGATTAAATTTGACAGGACTAATATCCATGTATCAGAAATAACGGCTGTACTTGACCCAGATATCATCGCCCAGCTCCCAATAGGCTGCCACGGCGTTTTCCGCCTGTTTGACGCAGTAGTCGGTGAGGAGTTTTTGTGCCCGGGCGGGATCTTTTTGATATAGTTTCTGGGCTTCGGCTTCGATATCAGCCTGGTCCTCAAACAGCCGGGTTTGGATTTTTCCCCACACTTTGGCGATATCCTGCGTGATGTGCTGCCAGCGGAAAGCCGCCAGTTTACTGACCCGGCGGAATGCCCACCAGGCGCACTCACGGCTGAAGCGGCGGCGGCCGTCCACCCGGTAAGAGCCAGGCATGCGGGTAATACCGCAGTAGAAGGGTAAATGGGGCGTGGCGGCCGGATTATCGTATCCCAGCCAGACCACTCCGCCGATCATATCCGGCAGCCAATCGCGGGACTGAGTGACATGCACGTACGTGGCATAGGCGGAGCAGATGGTCCGTTCTCTCTGGATGCGGAAGAGCTCCCGGTATTCGGCGTTCATGTGAGGATTGGCGACCGGGCTTTTAGAAGCCTTGCCGCTGCTGTCGACAGTGAGCAGGTCTTTGGTCATATCAAAGTCGGTTCCTTCGTAGGTATCCCGGAAAATAGAGATGACATCCTGAACCGTGACTTTTTTATCCGGCTTGACGGAAAAGGGGTAATTTTCCGAATGCGGATTGAGTTCCAATGACGGGGCCAGCAGGCTTAAAACCCGCCATTCCCGCCGGCGGGAGCCCATCCGGGTCCGGGTGCCGGGAGCATACGCGTAGCAGACTTCGAAAGGTTCGCCGCTGTCAGGCGACCACCAGCCGTTCTCGATGGCCAGGGAATGGATATTGTCCGATGCCATGAAGGTTTCGGTATTGTCCAGGTCGAGCTGGCGGATGCGGCTGGCATTGGCGGACATGCCGATCTCGTCATCAGGCACTCGCTGTGCGGCCCAGACGGCGCCGGTTTGGCCCTTGCCGGGTCCGAATATTTCGAAGTGCCAGGTCTCTTTAGGATCGGCAAAAGTAAAGCATTCGCCGTAGTCGGTGTAGCCATGGGTCTTGGTAAGCTCATCGGCAATACGTATGGCTTCCCGGGAGGTTTTTGCCCGTTCAAGCAGCAGCCGGTAGAGCTCCGGGGCGTCGATAATGCCTTCATCGCTTTTAAGTTCCCGCCGGCCGCCGATGGTGGTTTCCCCGATGGCCAGCTGGTATTCATTCATGACCGGATAGGCGGTATTGATAAAGGCATAGGTTTCAGATACTTGGGGGATTTCACCCATGGGCAGGCGGTCGGGGTCATCCGGTCCCCGGGTGCGTTTGGATTGAAAGTAGAGTTTGGCCATATCTCCGGGGGAGTGCTTTTTATGCGGGACGATATTGATCCAGGTGCGGTCGGTACCGGAATCACAGGAATGAGAGGTCATGGTTGAGCCGTCCGCTGAGGCCAGCCGGCCTACCAGGACGGAGGTGCAGGACTCAAAAGGACTGACCGGGTCTTCGGATTGTGTTGTCTGGGTTTGGATGTTAGGGGAGGCAAGCAGGCAAGCCGCCAATAATAGGACAAAGAAAACAGGTTTCTTAAATTTCATCTCATTGTCTCCTTGGATGTTTCCGTCTTATAATCCGAGCTTTGCTTTGATATCCGCGGGGATGGCGTCCTTATGCACCATGATTTCCACGGTTTTCATGCGGTAATAGGGCTTGGACATAAAGAGATAGCCGTTATACGGGCCGCGGTCTCCGCCGGAATTTTTAATGTAATAGTAAGTTTTTCCATTCTGGTCTTCGGCCAGGCCCACGATATGCATCAAGTGGTCATCGGTGGTGCGGTAGCTGTCAAAGGTTGCCTGACGGTTTTCCTGGGTGACCTGCATTTCTTCAATCGGTTCGGTGATGTCGCCTTCGAAGTCTTCTTTGGGGAGCAGGGCATAGCCTTTATCCCGGGAGGAGAAGTGCTCTTCACTGACGTCGCCGTCCCAGGCTACGGTGTATCCGTTTTCCAGGGCGTAATCGGCAATCCGCTCCAGCTCATCGAGCGGGACGTTGTAGAATGCATCGTTATACCACCAGTTGTCCGGGACTTTCACCACACACTGCTCATAAAAGGGCGCATATGTATAGGAGGTTATTTCCACATAATCATCCGGATCGGCCATGACCACCTCTTCGGCGAAGGATTTAGGGGTGTAGGATTTGCCGTTGCAGGTGAAATTTTCGGGAGGCGTGCCCAGGATGGCGTTCAGTGCGCCGGCGAAGGCGGCTTCCCAGCGAATGGTCGGGCGGCGGGCCGAGACCACACCGTCAATGATGCCGTGCAGAATGCGGAACAGCTCGCTGTGGTCGTGGTGGTCATAGCCTAATTCCATGCCGCTGTATACAGATTCCGGAACGATGCCGTGATTGCGGAGCTGCTTCATGACATCGTGGCCGAGGCTTCCCTGGCCGAAGGTGGCGTTGCCGTGCATGCGGACGTAATTGCGGGCTTTGTCCCGGTAATTGTAATTGACGATAAACATTTCGGACAGGTCCAGGGATTCGCCGCCCAGGCGCAGGGTTTCCGATTCAAGAAACGACACCGTAGCAAAGCACCAGCAGGTGCCGGTGCGGGACTGAGCCTTGACGGGAGTGTGGGAGATTTCCTGGGTTACCGTGAAGTCATAGGCTTTAGGTTTCGTTTCATCCGTCTGGGAAAGGGCCGGCGACCAGAGCAGGCCGGCGGCCAGCAATCCGCAGATAAACCATGTGGATAATTGTTTAAAACG
Organism: uncultured Eubacteriales bacterium; assembly: GCA_964427225.1. Taxonomy (GTDB): domain Bacteria; phylum Acidobacteriota; class Aminicenantia; order Aminicenantales; family Aminicenantaceae; genus CAYRTV01. The sequence goes on along the minus strand of CAYRTV010000009.1, from coordinate 13,921 downwards.
CATAATACCTCCTGGGAATATTTTTTGATATTTATTTCCATCCACCATCATTCTATTGTATCTATAAATATATGCCTCCCCCGGTCATCAAGTCAATGATAAATATCCCGAATGGGCACCCCCATTTTTGTTCCCATACATCCTGATATGTGATATATTCAAAAAAAACAAAGGAGAATTGGATGATACAGGATGGCAAACAATGTGGTCGTTTTTTCGTTATGTTTTTGATTTGTCTGGGCCTGATGTTCAGCCCGCAATGGCTGGCTTCGGTTCAGAATCAAAAAGAACCCATGGAACCGGCCCAAAGGCATGAGTGGTTCAAGCAGCATACGCTGATGAAAGAATCTTCCATTTTTAAGGATATAAGCTGGCGGAATATCGGGCCGGATATTATCAGCGGCCGCTGCACGGATATAGCCGTACCCAAGGGAAGCAAACACATCATTTATGCCGCTTCAGCCTCGGGCGGTTTATGGAAGACCGTCAACTCCGGCGTTACTTGGGAGCCGATCATGGAACATGTAGCCACCGGCTCCATCGGTGATATCGCGGTCGATCCGTCCAATCCGGATATTGTCTGGGTGGGCACGGGCGAGGCCAATATCTTCCGGTCATCCGTCGCCGGAATCGGCATTTATAAATCCACCGACGCCGGTAAGACCTGGAAGCACATGGGCCTGGATGACACGTATACTATCGGCCGGATCGTGGTGCACCCGGACAACTCGGATGTGGTGTACGTGGCCGCTTCCGGGCACGAATGGACGGAAAATCCGGAGCGGGGTGTTTACAAGACCACAGACGGCGGTGCAACCTGGGAAAAGATATTCTATATCAGCGAACGCATCGGCGCCTGGGACCTGGTGATGGACCCGGAAGACACGGATACCCTGTATGTGTCCATGTGGAACCGCATCCGGCGGCCCTGGAGCGACCCCCGGCCGGGTCCGGGAGACGGGATCTTCAAAACCACGGACGGCGGTAAAAACTGGAAACATCTTACCAATGGGCTGCCTAATTTAAGTCTGACCGGCCGAATTGGAATCGATATCGCCCGCAGCAATCCCAATGTTGTTTATGCCTATATAGACAACCATAACCTCGGACGACTGCCGAAAGAAGGCGAGCGGGACCCTTACGGGAGATTAAGAACCGGTCGAGTGCTGGTCGGTGCGGAAGTTTACCGCTCGAATGATAAGGGGGAAACCTGGAAAAAAGTGAGCCCGAACATGGAAGGCTGGGGCGGCACCTATGGCTGGGTGTTCGGCCAGATCCGGGTGGATCCGAACGATGAGAATACGATTTATGTTATGGCCTTGCGATTGTCCGTGTCTAAAGACGGCGGCAAGATCTTTCGGTCTTTTAGTTATCCGGGGCTGCACGGGGACCATCACGGCCTCTGGATCTGTCCCGATGATTCGGACTACTTGATCAATGCCAATGACGGCGGGATCAATATCTCTTATGACGGCGGCGAGACATGGAGGGATTTTCACCATAATATGAACCTGGCGCAGTTCTATAATGTCTCCTATGATATGGCGGAACCGTTTAATATCTATGGATCGGCGCAGGACCATCCCACGCTGCGGGTCAATATCAGTCACGGGCTTCCCCGGCGGCGGGGAGAAGAAAGACTGGAGACCCAGTGGGTGGTGGCACCGGGCGGGGAGGAAACACATGTCGCCATTGATCCCAAGAATCCATATATCATATATTCCACCGGCAAGACGCAGACCAACCGGCTGAGCCGGTCGGAGTATCAGCCCGGACTGGACGGTATGTGGAAACGGTTCCCCGTCAATCCCAAACAGAAAGAGGGAGAACCCCTGCTGCGGACCAAGTGGCTGGTACCGCTTATTTTATCGCCGCATAACCATGAAGTGCTGTATTACGGCATGCAGTATCTCTTCCGGTCCATGGATATGGGCGAGAATTGGGAAAGAATCAGCCCGGAGCTGTCCCGGGAGGATCCGGAAAAAATGGGGGAAAGCCATTACGCCATTCCGCACCAGGTGATCACCTCGATTTCAGAGTCGCCGTTTCAATTCGGTTTGATCTATGCCGGGACGGATGATGGCAAAGTACATGTAACCAAAAATGGCGGCGATGCCTGGACGGATATCACGGAGGGACTGCCGTATTACCGGAGCGTTTCCCGCATTATCGCTTCCAAATACGATAAGGCCACTGTTTACGTGACCCTAAACGGCCGCTATGCGGATGATTTTGCCGATTATATCTACAAATCCACAGATTATGGTCAGACATGGGTGGATATTTCCGGCAACATTCCCGGCGGCCCGGTCAATGTCATCCGGGAGGACCCGAAGCAGGAAAATATTCTGTACGTCGGAACGGACCTCGGAGCCTATGTCACGCTGGACGGCGGTAAAAAATGGCATGTGCTGGGGGGGGGCCTGCCCACATGTTACGTCTGGGACCTGATCGTTCATCCGAGGGACAATACGCTGGTCATCGCGACCCATGGCCGCGGCATGTATGTGATTGATGACGTGGCGCCGGTGCAGGCCTATCATTAAAGCGGCCGTGTTATTCTGAGGGCGCGTAAGCACTTGAAGGATCCTTGCCGGCTTTGTTTAGTGAAGAGCGAAGAGTAAAGAGAAATCCAAAATAACCCGAAGGGGATGATCAAATACGGGGTTCGATCTAAGCGGCTTGTATTTCCCGGACAAGTTCGGCCATGAGTTCTTTAACCGTCACGATTCTGTCTATCAAATGTGCGTTGCTGCCGCAGAAAATAACGCCTTCATCCGTCCGTCCTTCGCAAGAATTGACCAGGCGCTTGGCGATGCAATACCGGGCTTCACTGACTTTGCAGGCAATCAGGCAGCGGTAATAACATTGGATGGGAATTTTACCCTGTACTTCAAGGTCTTTAAGGAATTTATTCTTGATCGCCCGGGCGGGCATGCCTACGGGAGATTTAATGATCTCGATATCTTCAGCTTTGGCATTAAGGTAGGCCTGTTTGAAATTGTCATGGACGTCACATTCCCTGGTTCCTACAAACCGGGTGGCCATTTGCACTCCGGAGGCCCCCAGTTTCAGCATGCGGACGATATCCTTTCCGAAAAAAAGTCCCCCGGCCGCAATGACAGGTATTTTTTTGCCGTACTTATCTTCAAAAGGTTTAACTGCTTCCAATACTTCCGGTAAAAGTTTTTCCAGGGAATATTTTTCGGGTGTTTGCAGCTGCTCATAAGAAAAGCCCAGATGTCCGCCGGCAAGAGGGCCTTCAAGAATAATGCCGTCGGCTGTGGTTTGGAATCGCTTGTCCCATGTCCGTAAAATCAGAGTGGCGGCACGGCCGGAGCTGACAATAGGCAGAAGATTGACTGAGTCATCGTCCACATCTCCCGGCAGTTTCAGAGGGAGGCCCGCCCCGGAAACAATCATTTTGATTCCTTCCCGGACCGAAGTTTTGACCAGATCCTTAAAATTACTGAGGGCGGCCATGATATTCACGGCGAAAGGCCGGTCAGTCAATTGTTTTGTCTGTCGGATGACCTGCTCCAGAGCTTCCCGGCTGACCCGCTCAAAGTCCTGTTTTGATTTTTCCACATCGCCGAGCCCCACACTGGCTATAGTTCCAATGCCTCCTTCATTGGAGACGGCAGCGGCGAGGTTGGACATGGACACGCGTACTCCCATGCCTCCTTGGATGATGGGAACTTTCGCCGTGATATTTCCGATTTTAAGGGGTGGGACTTTCATGGTATTGGATATCCTTTCAGGGCTAAGCAGGCATTCCCGCCGCCGAAACCAAACGAATTGCTGATAAGCGTATGGACCGGCATTTCAAATGCCTCATTAACCACCAGATTCAGCGCACAGTCCGGATCAGGCTCCTCATAATGAATGGTGGGCGGGATGAGATTATTTCGGATTGTAAGGGCGGATGCCACACATTCAACCGCTCCGGCTGCGGACATTAAATGCCCGATCATGGATTTGATCGAACTTACTTTGACCGAATCAGCATGCCCTCCAAACACAGCGCGGATGGCGGCGGCTTCGGTTTTGTCGTTGAGGACTGTGGATGTCCCGTGGGCGTTGACAGCATCAACCGCAGATGCCGGCATCCCGGCATCTGAAAGCGCCGCCTCCATCACTCGGACCATCCCGTCTCCGCTCGGGTCGGGAGCGGTTATATGATAGGCATCGCTTGAGTTGCCGTATCCGGCCATTTCCGCATAAATAGAAGCTCCCCGGCTAAGGGCATGATCAAGGTTTTCCAGCACGACAATACCGCTGCCTTCCCCCATGACAAAACCGTCGCGGTTCTTATCAAAGGGGCGGCTGGCTTTTGCAATATCCTCATTGTTGCGGGACATTGACCGCGTTGCGCAGAATCCTCCGTATGCAAGCGGTGTAATGCAGGCTTCAGAGGCTCCGGCCAGCATGATATCCGCATCGCCGCGCTGGATGATACGGAAAGCGTCCCCGATGGCATTGGCGCCGGTGGAGCAGGCGACCGATGGAGCGGAGAGCGGGCCTTTCAAGCCGAATTTGATGGAAACCATACACGCGGCCATATTGATGAGCAGCTTCGATACCAAAAAGGGATTGATGGAACGGGGGCCTTTTTTTTGCAGCCGGACCTGGCCGTCCTCAATGGTCTTGGATCCGCCGATTCCGGATCCTATGATGACTCCGGCCCGCAGACTACTGAAGGAACCCTTACCCAAATCAGCGTCTTGGATGGCCATGGCCGCCGCTGCCATAGCGAATTGAGTGAACCGGTCCATGCGGCCGGCCGCTTTGCGGTCAATCCATATTGCGGGGTCAAAATCTTTGACTTCGGCGGCCATTTGGGAGGTGTAGCCGGAGGCATCAAAATGAGTGACTTTTCCGATACCATTACGGCCGCTGCTTAATCCATTCCAGAACTCTTTTATGCCGGAACCGATGGGACTTACCACCCCAAGACCGGTTACCACTACCCGCTGTTCAGGCATAATAAGGCCCCCGGCGGCCTGGCAGGAATATCATATTGTGCATTTTTTTTGTCTGTTTCCCGTTTGAATGGTAACAAATGGTCTGGGGCTAGTCAATATTCTCTGCTTCAAAACCAACCTCATACCACCCTGGGACAGCGAACAAAATTGCATTTTATTGCATATCATCATATAAAATAAGGTGATTAATCTGAATTATACTTCGGAAGAGATGAAGGTGGCTGTGGAAGCGGTCGCGGCTTTAGGAGGCTAAAATGGGTACGGCTCGAAAAAAAACAGTGATCGGGGTTGATTTGGATGGTGTATGTGCGGATTTTTACGGAAGGATGCGGGAGATTACTGCAGAATGGTTTGAATGCGACCCGGCGGAATTATCGGCGGATGTTTCATATGGGCTGGAGGAGTGGGGGGTGCTGGATTATGAAAGCCTGCACCGCTTTGCCGTGACCCAAAGGGACCTGTTTGAAACAGAAAAAATCATGCCCGGCGCCCGTAAATATCTGCGGAAATTATCGGACGAAGGGTACCGGATTCGGGTTATTTCCCACCGGCTGTTTATTCCCTATTTTCATGCTACAGCAGTACAGCAGACGGTCGAGTGGCTGGATAAAAACGGGATTCCTTATTGGGATTTATGTTTCATGAAGGAAAAAGACCAGGTGGGAGCGGATATTTATATTGAAGACAATCCGGATAATATCATGAAGCTGAGGGCCAGCGGCTTGACCACCATCTGCTTCGCCAACAGCTCCAATAAGCATATCGGTCCGCCCAGGGGTGCGACTTGGGCCGAGGTTTATCAAATTATAAAAAGATTATAAGTAAAAAGAAAAAAGTTAATAACGCAGATTTCGGATTGAGATGAAGAGGCGGTGTGCCGGTTTAAAGAAAACGGGCGTGATCGATGACAACCCGGAAAAACTCGCCTTCGGATTCAAACCGTCCGGTGCCGAAATACCAGCCGACACGCAAAACAGTGGGAATGGTATAGCCGCTGATTGTTTTTTCCGCTTCGGCAATACCTCCAAAATCCTCATATCGGAATTCTCCTTCCCCGGGCCGCCCCCATCGCTTGATTTTGACGGTTTGTAATTGTCCCCCGGATCCGATTTTCAATTCCGGCTTGATCATTTCTCCCAAAAGCGGGTATTCCGCTTTGATGAGGGAATTATCATAAGAACTCCATTTTGTATCCGGGCGGCAGAATACGGAGGGGAGCCAAACGGCTTCTATGCCCATGCGGCCGATTGAAGAACGGGAGATATCCGGACCGGACTCATTTAAAACCGGCAGCAGTCCCAAGAGTTTCCATTTCAACCGTGCTTCTCCGTCTAACACCCGGTCAAATCCTTTGATCGGCAGCCCGGCCATTCTCACGTTGGCTTTCCATATCATTCCCCGGTCCCAGCGGATGATCTGTTCCGCCTGGAATGGGAGCCAGCGGTTCAAATTGATCTCACCATGCATACTCAGGCGGACGGATGTTGCCAAGGGGGTGACCGGAGCAATGCTGTTTTCCAAATACCGGCGGGCTGCTTCCGGAAGGTCCCGGAAGCGGTTCGGGTCAAATGTATCAGTCGCCGGCGGGGTGGAATCCCAAAGACTGTCGATCGAAATGTCTTTTTGTTTCATCTGTATTATTATACATGATTGTCCGTTCGTATTCGAAGCATTCTGAAAGTCAATCTAAGTCTATCTAAGTCCATCTGGGGCTGTTCCGTCCATTCAGTCTATTCAGTCTGTTCGGTCTTTTCGCTTTGCTTGACACACCATGTCATTCCCGGAGCGAAGCGACGGGAATCTCGGACGGCTTCGTTATGCTCGTTTTGCTCGCTTCACTCGCGTTACTTGGGTTACTAGGGTTGATAGAGTTACTTGGGTTCTTGCTCGCTTCGCTTTGCCCAGGATGACATGGGGATGTTTCAGGTTTCCGGATTATACCGGCGGATCTTACTGGTTGAAATACCGCATTTAATCAGGCCTGAAATAATGATTAAAGAGCAGATAATTCCATCCAGAACGGGTGCATTCAGCCTATTTTGCAAAGTTTTATCCATACCTGTCATGCCTGCACAGCCCAGCACAATCACTTCCGCTCCATCCAGCTTAATGGCTTTAAGGGCGGTTTGATAATATTGTTCCGGCCCGCCCATATGCAGGATGCTTTCTTCCGGAGCCCTGACTGATGCAAGAATTCTATCTAGGTGATATTTGTGAACCAGAGCTTCTTTATTGGGTACCGAATGCCGGTTATCGGAAATAACCGAGAACCGGTGGCCGAGCATAGAAGCTATTTTCATTGATGCTTCCCCGATGCCCACCACCGGTTTCCCGGTCGCTTCCTTCATGGCATCCAAATGAGGATCACTATGGCAGGCGATCACAAATCCATCGCTGGTATCATGGTTTTCATGGATTAATTGCATCATCCCCGGAGCCGCAGCGGCGGCATCGGCATAAGTTTCGATAAACGCCGGAGCTCCCGGGGTTGATTTGCAGATTACGTCAAAATCATCCCAGACAAATTCGGCGGCTGTGCCGAGAATGGCCTTGGTCATGCTGTCATCGCTATTGGGGTTTATGATGCATATTTTCATTTATTCCCCTTCCTTTCCTTTTCCTGATTTATTTTCAGTCCACCAGCATAAAGGGTTCCGGATAGGATTGTCCTGCTAATTTGCGTTCAATTTTATCTTCGGGATAGCTTAGCAAGCGCCCGAAAGCCCGGGAAATCTCCTTTCTTTCGTCTCCATTAAAACGGCCGGATTTTACCAGAGCCTCTTTTCTTTTCTTCAAATCCAAATAAGCCCTGAGGATGCCGTCTTCTTCATAATAGAGGATGGACCATTTGCCGGCGGTGAATTCTTCCGGCTGCAGACCCGTCACCATAAGAGAGGTGTCCAAATATGATTTAATCCCGAAGTTTTCCACAATCCGTTCCGACCCTTTGCGGATAACCGGATAATCTTCCGGCCGGACCGGAGGGCTTATAGCCAGCCGTTTGACTCCGCATGCGACCATCTCGACAAAACAGTTGATCATGCCGAGGTTAAAGGAAATTCGATCGATTTTTAATTGACCGTTAGACATATTTTATGGCTCCTTTCTCTGTCCCATTTTGTTTGCCCGCCGGACCAGCCCCCCGCCTGCGGAGCAGGCATACCGGTTATTGCCGGACATATAATCATGCATAAGCACAAAAAAGACACCATTTAAAGCCAGCACAGCAATCAGATTAGGCAAAGAACAAACTCCCACTGAAATATTAGCAAAAACCCATAATTTATCCACATCCGCCACCCCGGCGAAAAAAATCCCCGGAACCAAATAGGCCCATTTTAGGACAGGAAGCGGTTTTTCCCCAAACAAGTCTATCACCGCCGTCCGGTAATAAATAAAAAAACCGATCTGCGTCGATAGGCAAAATGTCAAAATGGCGGTTGATATGAAAACCCCGGATAAACCGGCCGGGAATACGGATGAGAAAGCCCCGATAATCAGTTCTATGCCGGATTCCCCGCCGGCTAATACTCCTGTAGAAAGGATGGCAAAAGAAGAAATGGTACAGATGACAACAGTGTCGATAAAAACCTCAAATGCACCCCAAATACCCTGCCGGAATGGATGGGGGGTATTCGCGGTAGCGTGCGCCATGGGAGCTGTCCCCAGGCCGGCTTCGTTGGACAGCATCCCCCGGGACATACCCATTTTGAGGGTCGCGGCCACCGTTGCGCCTGCAAAGCCCCCGGCGGCCGGAGCCGGAGCTAAAGCATACTGGAAAATACGGCTGAAGACCTGCGGTATTTCCTGGTAATGGATGAAAAAAAGCAGGATGCCGCCGATGATGTAAAGCAGGGACATACCCGGCACAAGCCGCTCGCAAAACCGGCCGATGCGGCGGATGCCGCCGATAATGACCATGGCGGTCACAATCGACATGCCCCCAGTTACTAAATATGGGCTGAGGTTGTAAGACGCTAGAAAAGCCCGCCCTACCGTATGCGCCTGCAGCAGTGAGGCGCTGAGGACGGCGTTGATCAAGATGCCGGCGCTGAAGAGTTTAGCCAGGACATTCCATCCCAAACCTTTCCGAATATAATGCATGGGGCCGCCGCTCACATTTCCCGCCTGATCCCGGCTGCGGTAATGAACGGCTAAAGTGATTTCAGCTGTTTTTGTCATCATGCTCAGCAGCGCCAGCAGCCACATCCAAAATATGGCCCCGGGTCCGCCGATAGACAAGGCGGTGGCCACTCCGGCAATATTTCCCATGCCGACCGTGCTGGCAAGGGCGGTGGAAGTGGCCTGAAAAGGGGTCATCATTCCTTTTTGCCGGATTTCCGGCTGGCGGTTGATGCTGCCGGCGGTTTTGGTCCAAATAAATGTAAACCGCCGGAACTGGAAAAACCGGGATTTGATGGTAAAAAAGACGGCCGCGGCGGCGATAAAGACCATGGTCCATGGGCCCCACAGAACCAGATCAACCGAGTTTGCGATATCCAGTATCTTATTCAGCATGAGTATGATCATTCGCCTGGACCCGGGCCAGCTCCACCGTTTCCCATAGGTCATCCCCGGTTACTTCCGGATTGAGGACAGCCATGCGCAAATAAACTTTCTTTCCTAATCTGGTGATCGAGATGGTCCGGTGTCCCGCTGCCATGATCCGGTTGAAAATATTCTCTTGCAGCCGGTCGGTATTATGCAGGGAAGGTTCTTTCGGGAGAACTCTGAAGCAGAGAATTCCGGTATCCGGCTTGGGTCCGGGCTCTATATCCGGACAATCGAGCAGTTTAACATAGACTTCGTTTACCGCGGCCAGCGGTGTGCGCAGGCGGTCAATGATGCTGTTCAACCCGAGGTGCCGCAAAGTTGCCGCCAGCGGCAGTGCCGACAACGGACGGGTGGAAGGAGGAGATTTAAGGCCGGGATTGGGGTGAGAATCATTGCGGCGGTTGAAATATTCTCCATAGACGGCCAGCCGGCGCAGGTCATTCCCGTTTTTGGTGAACAGAAGAGAATTGGGGATAGGTACGCCAAACTGTTTATGCGGGTCCCATGAGACGGAATCCGCCCGGTCCAATCCCGCGTAAAGAGGTTTAAGCTCCGGAATCAGGGCATAGGCCAAGCCATAGGCCCCGTCCACGTGCAGCCATATCTGATTTTCCCGGCAGATGTCTGCGGCGGCGGCAATGGGATCAACTGATCCGGTCGAGGTGGTGCCGGCGGTGACTATGGCCGCAAAAATATTGTATTCGGATTTCAATCGGGTGATTGTATCTTTAAGGTGGGACACATCCAGCCTGCGGTTTGTATGGACATCCAAAAACAGCAGGCTGTCTTCACCCAGGCCCAGGATTCGGGCGGCTTGTTTGAGGGAAAAGTGAGCATCGCGGGAAGTCAGAATCCGGAGTTTATGTGCTTTTCTAAAGCCGCTGAGCCCTTTTTGATTTAGATTAAATCCAAGTTCTTCGGCTTTGCGGTGGAGGGCCAGGTAAACGGCTTCCTGATTGGCGTAGGTTCCGGAATACATAAATGTGGCATCCGCACCGGGAACCAGCCCGTAGAGCCGGCACAAGGCCCGGCAGCACAACTCTTCCAGCATCGCTCCGCCCGGAGATACCTGCCAATTAGTTACCCCCTGGTTATAAGCCAGGGCTGTTTCAGCGGCCAGCCGGGCGGCTTTTTCCGGAAAATAATTAAACATGGATAGGAAAGCCGGATGATCGTAATTCATTAAGTGGGGAATAAGCCTTTCCCGGATTAAGCGGGTTAAAGCATCCAGCGATATCCCTTCCGGTTGAAAATCGACAAGGGGCAGCAAATCATGCTTGACTTTTTTGGGAGATGCTCCGGAATAAATCGGAGTTCTTTTCTTATCTGCCATCTTTATAAACCTGCATTTTCATAAAAACTGCGATGTTTTTGTCATTTCTTAAGTGTGTACTTCATGTATGTTCCGACCCGCCCGATACTGGCTTGAGTTTTCGGAACAGATATCGCCCTCTCCCATTTTTAGCCAGGCATGTCTCTCCGTCGATTATGATATTGCCCCGGGATATCACTTTTTTGACTTTGCCGGTCACCTTGATCCCCGCATAGGCTGTCCATTCCGGAGCCATGTGCAAAGTGGATGAGTCCATAATCCATTTTTCCCCGGGATCTAAAAGAACCACATCAGCATCGGCCCCGGCCTCCAGCCGGCCTTTCCCGGTGAGGCCGAAGAGGCGGGCGGGGGCGCCGGCGGTTATTTCCGCCAGCCTGGGGAGCGGCATTCCTCTTTTGACCACAGCTTCAGAGTAAAGGAGAGCCAATCTCACTTCTATCCCCGGAATGCCGTTGGGGCAGAGGTCAAAACGATCATTTCCCATCAGTTTCGCCTGCCAGGAATAAGCGGCATCATCTGATGTGACCATGGCAAGAGAGCCGTTCATTACCCCATCCCATAACCGGTTTTGAATGCTTTTTCGGCGCAGCGGAGGAGAACAGATCCATTTTATCCCGTCACTCCGTTTTAAATGATCCTCAGTGAACATCAAATAATGAGTGCAGGTTTCAGCTGCGACGGGAACACCGTCTTCCCGGGCCTCATTGATCATGACCAAGCCATGATCGGAAGCTAAATGGACGATGAATAACCGTCCGCCGGTATTTCGGGAAGCTTGAATGCAGCGTTTGATGGCCCGGTTTTCCGTTTCCGGAGGACGGCTGCGGGCATGGTACAGGGCGGATGTCAACCCCTGTTCCAGCATGCAGGCTACGCCCTCTTCCACCATATCGTTGTCTTCGGCGTGGACTAAAAGCATTCCGCCGGCAGATTTTAAAATTTTGAGAATTTCATATATACCGCTTTCCTCCACCATTAAACCCTCTTTGCGGTAGGTTAAATAACATTTAAAGGTGGGAGCGCCTTTGCGAATTAAATGGGGGAGTTCATTCAGAGTGCCGGTGTCGGCCCGGGTAATAACCGGGTGAACGCCCCAGTCGATCAGGGCCCGGCCGGCGGCTTCTTTCTTTTTGTTTTCGAAGGCGGCCTGCAGGGTGTCTCCGGGCGCCTGATTGGCAAAATCAACAATACTGGTCACCCCGCCGAAGGCGGCGGCCCTGGTGCCCGCTGCAAAATCATGCACACTGACCGTCTTCATGAATGCATCATTGAAATGCACATGGGTATCCACCGCGCCGGGCAAAACCAGATACCCGGAAGCATCGATCACTTGATCAGCCCGTTCTTGGCTGAAATCTCCCAATGCCGCAATCTGTTCTCCCCGGATCAGAACATCCAAAGACATGGCTGAACGGCTGGTGACAACTGTGCCCCCCCGGATAATTGTTGTAGAGTTATTTTCCATCGGCCCGCGTCCACCCTGGTCAAAAATCATAACATCAGGAAAGCTGGAAAGTCAAAGTTTTAGGGCGGAACAGCGGGATAGAATGTGGTTGCGGAGCCGGATCAATAAATAGAGATAGCAAGCCGTGGTTGATGGATTATTTCTGCTTGTAGTCTGCCGGGGGCTGGAATTCCTCTTCAGGAATAGATTTGGTTTGATACTCAATCAATTCGATATAGTAGGTCAGAGAAGGCTGATTGTCGTCTTCTTTCTTGTCTTTTTTGAGGGCTTTTTTGGCCAGTCCGCCCAGCATGCCGCCAATACCGCCTTCCTGTTCCGCTTCTTCCTCTTCCTGCGGGCCGCCTTCGGTTTCATTGTAATACTTGCCGTCGATAATGACAGGGTAGCCTTCAATCTTTTTCATCTCCTCCGCGAAACGAGAGGCATCCTGCTCGGGAGCGGTTTCTTGACTGCCCATTTGACTGAAAATGCTCAGCCAGTTGGTGCCCAGCATTTCCTGCTGCAGTTCGGGAATATCCAATCCCATGCGCTGCATGTGTTCCCGGCTGAATTGACGTTCGATTTCCCGGCCCTGCTGGATCTCACCTGTCATCGGGGTGGTCCAAACGTCGGTCAGCAGCCTGGTGGTTCCTTTCTCTCCGGTGTCGGTGTTTTCCCATTCCAGTATCCAGGTGATCACATATTTTCCGCTCGGGAAACCATTGATGGCGCGGCTTTCGCCGGTGTCATCAACCGTGAATTCATTGCGGATGATCTTAATATTGCTTTCTTCTGCTTCGGCCGGCTCTTCATCCACGTCCACGGGATCCTCCGTGTCTTCAGGGGAATAAGTTTCCAGGGGCTGGATCGTGTAACGCTTTTTTTTGTGATTGATGTCGGTCACTGTCATATCCGGCAAATCTAAAATGCGGGTTTCTTCCCCGGAGCTTAGAGCGAATTTACCGGCCAGCTTACCCATCAATCCCTTTCCTTTGAATTCATTATCTGAATCCGTCACTTTTTTCAATCCCGAAATCATTTCGGTTTGAACGCTTTTAAAAGTCCCGAATTTTTTAAATTCGATTTCGGATTTTGTCTTTTTAACGACACCCTGCGCTAGACCTGCGCTTCCGATCAATAAAAGGATCAGTGCCGACAGTCCGATTTTCTTCATATCACCCTCCAGGTTAAATATGTGAATTTGAGCACAACAGAATAGGGGAAAACCCGAAAAAAGTCAATGATATCGTCATTATTCGCAATCTATGCTGCAGTGATAGCCGCAATTGCTGAATAGTTCCGATACCGGAAATATCCCGGAATGAACAGACCGGTTACTTTTTGCTGATGGTGATATCCCCGCCTGAGGTGTGGATATGAATGCCGCCCAGGCCGGATAAGGAAAAGATCCAGGTTTTCAGAATGATTGGGGATCTGCATACCCGGCTGAGATGATCAGCTTGAATGCCTCGTCCACGCTCAAGTCGAGCGGCTTAATTTGATTTTCAGGCGCAAAACAAAAAAATCCACTGGTTGGATTAGGTGTAGTCGGAATAAATATTTTATAAATCCTTTGGCCTGAATTTTGGGGAGAAATACTGAAAT
>CAYRTV010000008.1:0-20560 GCA_964427225.1 uncultured Eubacteriales bacterium | reverse complement strand
GGCGCTCCCACAACGGCCGACAGCCACACCACCGACGGCTCCGGAACCGGGGCCTTCACCAGCAGTCTAACCGGCTTAAGCCCGGATATGACCTATTTCGTCCGCGCCTATGCGACGAATTCTGTAGGAACCGCTTATGGCAACGAGAGGCAGTTCAACACCCCCGAACTTCCCACGGTCGTTACATACGGGGCTTCAAGTATCACCGATACCACCGCAGAAGCCAGCGGGGAAGTCACTCTTGACGGCGGAGCTGCCGTTACGGCCCGCGGTCACTGCTGGAACACCACAGGCAACCCCACCACCGCAGACAGCCATACCACGGACGGATCCGGGACTGGCGCCTTTACCAGCAGCATGACATCCCTTACTCCCGGTGAAACCTATTATGTCCGGGCCTATGCCACTAACAGCGTCGGCACGGCCTATAGCAATCTATATCAATTCACCACCTTGTCGGTGCCGACGGTAACGACGTTGGCTGTCTCCGCCATCCAATACAGCACCGCCGAACCCGGCGGTAATGTCACGGACGAAGGCGGCACAACGGTCACCGAACGGGGGGTATGCTGGAACACCGCCGGATCGCCGACTATTGCGGACGATCATATGAATCAAGGCACCGGTCCGGGTCTTTTTGACATTGATATATCCGGCCTCACTCCCGGCACTACTTATTACGTCCGGGCTTATGCCGTCAACAGCATCGGCCTCTCTTACGGAAACGAAGTTGAATTCACAACCCTGGCTTATGATAATTCTCCTAGTTCTTATCAGGTGATACCGGAAGCCATATGGGCCCCTGCCATCGGATTCGGAGAATGGTTGACTGAAGTCCATATAACCGATGTAACCGGCGGCTCCCAAATCCAGGTTTATTTCAACTCTGTAACCGGGGACCGCCGCGGTCCCATTGATCTCTTCACCGGCACAAGCCCCGGGACCAGCGTTAAGACTCCTAACCTGCTGCAAACCCTCGACCTCCTGGATAGAGGATACGATTACTCCGGGAAAGCAGGCGCGGTTGAATTTACGACTCAGGACAGCAATCATCATATTCATGTCACCGCCCGCACTAGAAACGGGGATTATTCCAAGACCTTCCAGGGGCTGAACGACAATATTCACAATACAGCGGATACATCCCGCTCCATGATGATCCAGAACCTGAGATCTGACAGCTCTTACCGGACTACCTACGGAGGCTTTGTCATAGGAGGCGACTTGACTGTTTCTCTGGAACTTATCGGAAGTGATGGATCCGTTCTCGGCAATCCGGTCAATATTGGATTTACAGAAAATCAATTCTTTGCCCTGGATCCCTTTGCATTGGCATCGGCATCCGGTGATAATGTTTGGATGAAAATCACACCTATCAGCGGCAGCGGCCGGCTTTTCAGTTATTGTTCAACCGCCAATCAGACAACCAATGATCCGGCGATGCATCCGGCGGTTCCGGTTTTTAATTTGGATGGGTATAATGCACCGGACAATTTCCAGATTATTCCGGAAGCCTTATGGGCTCCCGCGGCCGGCGGCGGAGAATGGACAACCGCAGTCCAAATAACGGATTTGACCGGGGGCTCCGAAGTTCAGGTATATTATTCCTCATCTGCAGGTGACGTACGCGGCCCCATTTCCTTATTTTCAGGGACCGCCGCTAATACCAGCCTTAGATCGCCTAACATTCTAAAAACTCTGGGGTTGCTCGATCCCGGCTTTGATTATTCCGGGACAGCAGGAAGCCTGGGATTTATAACCCAGGACAGCAGCCATCTCATTCATGTGTCCGCCCGCACCACCAACCAAGACGGCTCAAAGATGTTTCAAGGCTTGAATGAGAGCGTTCACAATACCTGCTCATTAGACCGGGTGATGATGGCGCAGAATATGGTTTCAGATGGAACCTACCGGGCCAGTTTCGGCGTCTTCAATCCCTCGGGAGATTCGGTCACCGTCGAATTCTCCGTCATAAGCAATGATGGGAATACGATGGGGACTCCGTTCCAGAAAACAATATCAGACGGACAATACATGGCCTTTGACCCTTTTGCCGAAGCCGGCGTTCCTCCCGGCAGTGGGGCCTCTTGGATCAAAGCGGAGGCAACATCCGGCGCCGGGTCGATCATTCTCTTCGGTGCGACCGCCAATAATAATTCGGGTGATCCGGCGATCCACCGCGCCGTGCAGCATTAACCCGCTTGTCATCTCCGGGCACGGAGCATCCCCAATGTCATCCCCAGGGCGCGCCAGCGGCCGTGGGGATCTTAGACGGCCTCGCCGAATGAAACGGCACCGTCTTCAAGAATCGATGCACCCTAAGATTTCCGTCACTTCATTCCGGGAATGACAATGAAATGAGACGCCGGGGCGGGCTTTTTATTTAAATCAAAAATCAGAAATCAAAAATAAACCAAAGCCGGATAATTGTCATATATCATTGTCATTTTGGAGAGAAGCAACTTAATGACCTAAGGCGGCTTTGTTTTTATCTCAAATCTCAAATCTGAAAACCGCATCGGAACCCGTATATTCTCTTTCATGCCAGACCTATGACAATAAACGCGAGCGGAGCGAGCAAGAACCTAAGTAACCCTAGTAACCCAAGTAACGCGAGCGTAGCGAGCCGGCTGAACAGACCGAACAGACTTAGATAGACCTAGACGGACCTAGATAGACATAAAAAACGCGATAAGCGCGAGCGAAGCAAGCATAACGAAGCACTCTAAGATTCCGACGTCGCTTCGCTCCTCGGAATGACATGGGGGTCAAGCGCGAGCGAAGCGAGCCTTTAACGATTTACGGCCGTTTCCACAGCTCCTGCATTTCGTCGTCCAGGCCGGTCATTTCCCAACGCAACAGGGAGGCGGGGATAACACCCCGGGAAAAGTAATCGTCCCAGAAGTCTTTCTGATTGAAGTCATCTCCAAGCTGGGTTCTGCGGTCCTGTATCAGCCTTTCCAGCTGCAGTTTGCCGATGACATAACTGGTGCCGTATCCCGGCTGGGAAAGGTAGAGCATATAATCATTGAAAATGGTATTGCTGTCCGGACTGACAAACCCCCGGGGGGTGGTTTTAACGGCATAATCGATCGCCTCTTCCAGAGTCCATTCTCCGGAATGAAGTTTCAATCCGCCAATGGCACGGACGGCGCGGAACGCCAGCAGGATATGTGTCAGCTCCCGGGCGCGGGGCCTGTCTGCCAGAATGCCCGCCTGCATCATCAATTCTTCCCATGCCGTGGCCAAACCCTCGGCGCGGCTGTCCCATATCTTGGACAATAGCGCCTGCCCGCGGATGGGATCATGATTGCGGAGCTCCCGCTGTTTTTCCAGCCAGTGGATCTGGTGACAGGTCAGCGGGAGGGGATCACGGGCACTGATGTGCGAAAAGAAGTCCAATTTTTCTGGCGGCGTATAGGATCCGACCTCGTCATCCAAATGCATATAATCCGGCACCGAGAAAATATCTTCACTGCGCATGAAATCCAAAAAGGCCGCCACTGCTTTTTTCTCCATATCCCGCCGTTCTTCAAGGGAAGCGGCCGGAAAAAGCTTGGGCAGATGCCGGTTGCGGTGTTCTTCCATGGCCAGGGCGGTCAGCGACCGGTCCAGCTCCCGCTGGACCAGTTCCAACTGTTCTTCCCAGGAATACGGAACCAAATGGACTTCCTTCATATACCGGCTGTAATTTTCTTTGCCGATTCCGGAATACGGATCAATGCCGGGCCGTTTTTGCTCCATCCAGTAGGCATACTCATCCACGGCGGTTTGTGCCTTTTGGGCTAAGGCCGCTAATTCCGGATGATTGTCCTGAAAGCGTTCCGCCAGCCGGCCTAAGGCCGCACTTTCCCCTTTTTTCTGCCGGATTCCGGCCAGCCACAGGTAGCCGGCTTCCTCCACCAGATTCTTGCGGGCAGCCGCCAAAACCCCGGGAATCGCCGCCAGTTTCAAGTTGAAAACATTCTGAGATTCTTCATTCAAGGGGAATGAATGCTGAAAAATATTCAAGACGCCGTCAATTTCCGGCACTTCCCGGGCGGGCACATCCGCTTCATATGACTGAATGACAGCATAAAACAGGGGAATGCGGGCCCATGGCCGCAAAACCTCATGGTTAAACTTCAAGCCGTTGATCTCGGCACGGATGATTTCATAGTCAACCCGCTGCGGAAGCGTCCACCCGCTGGTGTCAAATGACTGAAGACGCTGTATAAATTCAGGAATCCGCCGTTCCTGTTGCGCCATGGCCTCAGCCGAGTAATCGGGAACGCCGCCACGAAATTCCGGCGCCTCAAACTCCCGCCACTCCTTAAAAAACTGGACAAGATCATCATAATCACTGCTCTGAGACGTTACTGCTGAACTCAAAAGTCCGGTCGCGGCCGAAAAAATGAAACAAAGACCGAATAATCCGAACCAAATCCGTTGTTTCATGCTGCCTCCTTTTTTCCTTCATATTAATTTTCTTTTTCCTAGACTTCAAGATTTTTCTGCTTAAATGCCATACTTAAACTGCCAAGCTGAAAAGAGAATCTTTGGTTTTGGGCTCACCATTCCGAACGCAAGCAAACGCTGCAAACGGACAGGACAGCCACGATAAACGCTCGCGCAGCGAGCAAACGAAGCACTCTAAGATTCCGACGTCGCTCCGCTCCTCGGAATGACATGATTATCTTGACAAGAATCAACTCCCCATGTAATGTGGAAAGACATCCACTAAAAAGGGAGTTATTCTATGGCAAATAACAAGTCGATCAACCGGCGGGATTTTTTGCGGATTTCATCAGCGACTGTCGCGGCAGGATTGACTGCGGGGATAGCCCCCAGGGCACAAGCCGCCCGTCCGGATACAATAGAAGAAGCGGCCCGTATCGTAGGGCCTTTACCCCGAGTGAAGCTTGGATACAGCCAAAGAGATATATCCATGATCATTGGAGCCGGCGACCTGGCATCCGCGCCGGCCGAAGCCGGAATTTTATGCGGCATGAATTACTGGCATAAAGCCAACCGCTGGGCTAGGACCGGAGTGCCGGAATCCATCCTGAAAAACCGGGATGCTCATTACTGCCAGGTCACGGTGGACCGCATCGGCGGCGGGCATGAGACCGGCCGTATCGATGAAGAATCTCATTACCAATTCGTCAAGAAAACTCTCGAACAAACCGGGCTGGGTTATTTTGATGATATGCAGTTTCACTATGGGTATCATAATGTCAATGAGCTTAAAAATGAACGGGGATTTGTCCGCGCTTTTGAACGGCTGAAAAAAGAAGGGCTGGTGAAACACCTTTGCCTTTCCCAGCATGGCTATGCCGGCAATTCCAAAGTACCGAAAGGACAAAGCGCAGCTGAAGTTCTAACCGCCGTTGTCGATGACGGCCTCTACGAGCATGCCCAATTCATGTATTCCTACGGAGTTGATCAGGAGGTGGATACATTTCTCGAATATGCCCGCAAGAAAGGATTCGGCACCATCGCTATGAAGACGGCCCGCGGCATCGGGCGAATGAAAGAGGATCAAGACTTTATGGATCAGCTTCCGCCCGGGGTGACGCCTCATAACGCCCTGGCGCGATGGCTGACGACCGCCACAAAACTGAGTGCCGCCGTCATCCGGGTTCGGAATCTGGATGAATTCACAGACACTTACTCCGGCGTGGGACGGCGCCTGCGGGACGCGGACGCACGGGCTATCGCCCTGATGACCGGATGCGCCGACCGCACCGCCTGCCGCCTTTGCACGCAGTGTCAGCCGCATTGCCCGCAGCAGGTGCCGATTGCAGAAATCCTGCGTTTCGAACGTTACGCTCTGGATGACCATGACTGGGGCAAAGCCCGTAAATTGTATGCCGGGCTCGACCGAAATGCCGGGGCCTGTCAAGCCTGCTGCACCTGCGTGGCCCACTGTCCACAGAGCCTTCCTGTTCCCGACAAAATCGCCGGCATACATGCCCTGCTGCGCCGGGCCTAAGACCTTAAGCAAGAAAAACGGGATTGGTCCAAGCAGTCCGGCCGTACGCGTCAATGCATTCGGCGCGCAGATAGCGCTCCTTTCCCGTTAATTTATATTCCGCGGCTTGAATGGATTGACCCGGCTCGGCCCGTTGCTGATGCCCATAACGCGCCTGGGCCTTGAAGTTGATGGATTGAACAGCAGAGCACGTGATTTCCGCGATTCCATTTTCAATACGGAAATCATAAATCTCAGGTCCGGTGGATGAATAGCACCGGCCCTCTGCTAAGGCGGCGAGAATCCGTTCCTGTTCCAGGGCATCGGCCTTAATGCAAACCCAGGCTCCGAAGGCATCATAGACGTGTCCGCTCTGTTCCGACCAGTGGGCGTCATCAACGGCGTAGCCCCAAAGGGGCATTCCCTGCGACAGGACCTGGTCCCAGTGCACCGTCGCATTTCCTTTTCCGATCTCTGTCTTGGAGCCGAGGTTGAATATCTCCATTCCATGGACATGCTCCAGCTGCGCGATCTCGTCCGGTTCCATACCGGACCAATAAGGGTGCGCCAGGATCATCACGGAACCGGCGTGCGTCCATTGCGCCAGCGCTTCCCGGACCGGTGTTTCCACCGGTAAATTCAAACCGCCGTGCGCTCCCAATATGACAACATGGAAATCATCGCCGGCCCGGTTCCGGCCGTAATTGACTTCAATTGAGGGGATGGTTAAAAAATTCTCGTCTTGAAAAGCCGTCATGTCCGTGATGATATTGTGATCGGTGACACACAGAACCTTGTAATCCTGATCCCGGTATGATGACGCCGCCTGCTCCGGCGTCCGTTTTCCATCCGAACGCGTGGTGTGGACATGGAGCGCCGCTTTGTACCAGTGTCCGGTTTTTTGAAATGGTTCGTTTTTTATCATATTTACAGGGATTCTGCAGAAATGATCAGATCAGCCGTCGCCACATTTGTCGCGATGGCAACATTATGGATATTGCAAGCCCGCAATAATGTCTGGATATCCGGATCATGAG
The DNA here is from genome assembly GCA_964427225.1 of uncultured Eubacteriales bacterium. Classification (GTDB taxonomy): domain Bacteria; phylum Acidobacteriota; class Aminicenantia; order Aminicenantales; family Aminicenantaceae; genus CAYRTV01. Next base: position 13,570 of record CAYRTV010000008.1, on the reverse strand, counting down.
GATGTTTATCGAGAGGATCGACAAAAAAAATGACTGCATCAACACTACCCTCAGAGACTCGAGCCGCTATTTGGGCATCTCCTCCATAAGGCCCGGAAAGAAGCCGTTCCACTTCTAAACCCACTTTTTTTAAAAGCAAACTTCCCGTCGTTCCGGTTCCAATTAAGTTGAACGCTTTGAGTCTTTCTCGGTTATATAATGCAAAAGCAATGATATCAGCTTTCTTCCCGTCGTGGGCAATCAAGGCCACAGTTTTCTTTTTCATTATTTACCTCCGGACGACTTATAGCATGCTTGTGTTAATTATAAATAAACTTGGCGTACAGTCTTACTAAGCGGTTCGGATTTGGAAGACGACCACAGAGAAGCTAATCGTTGTCAGTAAACGCATCCTTAAGCAGCTTGCTTTGACGTTCGTAGGCCTTCCGGGGGCTGCGGGTTTCATGCATCATGGAGATTTCCTGGGTCAGCAGCCGGGCAACATACATGGTATACGTGGCGGTTTTGCGGGACTCCCGCTGAAAAAGAGGATGGTCGCGGTTAATATAAACGACATTTCCTTCGGAAAAACACTCGGGGCCTTCCGGGCCGAAAAAATCCAGACAAACCGCCACTTTGGTATCTCCGAATTTCATTTTACTTACAATCGCGCCGGGCGTTACTTTTTTGACCAAGGGATTCTTGCGCTTTCTTTGTTTGCGTTTGGGTTTGGGCTTGGGAGGCTCCGGCGTAATATCCCTTTCCTTTTTTTCGTCCCGCTTGCCTTTCTCTAATAAAGCACCCCCGCCGCTGCCGGTCTCTTCCCCAATGGGAATAGGGCCGAATGGTGAGAGATCCGGATTGAAGGCCAGCGCGCGATGAATTCTTCGCAGGGCTTCCTTGACGGCGCGACCCGCTTTGCGGTCTTCCCGGCGGTCCGCCTCTTTACCCAAGGCCGTTTTTATCTGATCAACCACCTTTTTCATGGCCTTGATGAATTCCTGATATTCAGGAGAATCAGTAATAAAATTCGACCGGTCGGATGTCATCGGCAGAAAATCGGCATTGATCTCGCCTTTAACACGGGCGACAGCCTTGCCCCAGGTTTCCATCCCGAATAAATCCTTTTTAACCGTGACCCCTTTCACTTTTACTTCTATGCCCAAGTCGGTCATCGATGCCATAGAACTTGGAACAATGACAATTTCACCGTGAAGAACACCAAACGTACTTCCCTCTAAAACAGGTATTTTCTGACCGGAATGACTGCGGGGAATCAGGTGTCTGCCGTTGAGATAAACATCAAAATCAGGCGCTTTAAGGGGGACGCTTTCCATCAGCTTGCGTTCCACTTCATCCGGATCAAATGATTTATTCATTTCCGACAGAATAACCGTCGTCCCATTTCCTCTCTCCGGATCCGGCTCCAGAATCTCAAGGGGAAGATGCCATTGGTGTTCGCTTTTGGCCCATTCATTCTTATCGAAGACCACCCGGGCCGCAAAATCTTTCTGCTGAGTGATGACCTCAAACCGGGTTGCCGCGGCCAGAGATGCAAATTTGCCGATGCCGAATTGACCGATTCGCATGCGTCCGAACCGGGGCGATTTCGCATGCTGGACCTTTTCATTTGACCCGATTAAAAAATACTGCTGCAAACCACTCAGATCCATCCCGGTTCCGTTATCCCTGACCTCCACACGGTCGGGATTGATATCCACAAAAACCTCTGTCGCATCTGCGTCATAGGCATTATTGACCAGCTCCCGCAGCAGCTCGACACTTTCCGTATACAGGCGTTCGCCGATGGATACGATATGACGCTTATCGACGGATACTTCGAGCTGAGTCTTGTCTTTAACTTTCATTTTTTTTCACTTATATATACCACATAAACAAGAATTTATACAGCCTGGATTATTCAGGGGTAGGCTTTACCGGATAGATGAATTGAAGCCGCAAAACTGGTAAAATAAAAATTTGATTTAAAATGATTGACATTTCAATTCAACTGATCCGGGGTGCTTTCTTGATTGGGATTTCTCTATTTGCGGCTGCTCTTTTTCCTTTTTTCTGCTTCGCAGAGAAAAATCACGGCAGTGTGAACCTTACTTTCGAGAATGATATTTTTGCCCTGACCGACAGCTACTATACTAACGGCGTCAATCTGACCTGGATGCTGTCTCTTCCAGCGGAATCTGCGGACAATTTCTCCCGGACACTGAGGTTATCAGCCGGACAAATCATGTATACTCCAGAGGATATAACCTTGGAAACCAACCCGGGTGACAGGCCCTATGCCGGCATCGCGTATCTGGGCGTCGGCCTGGAGCAAAAGCAGTCATCCCATGCTACTCTGATTCAGGGTGAATTCGGTGTCATCGGGCCCAACTCGTATGCCGGGGATATGCAGACATTCATTCACTGGCTGTTTAATTATGACACACCACGCGGGTGGGATACTCAATTGGAGTCCGGTCCGGCAATTACCCTGTGGGGGAGCCATAAACGCCGCATCGCCGCAGGTTCTTTCAACCGCACCTGGTCATATGAAATCATGGGCCATATAGGCGGTTGCCTGGGAAACATCACCACGGCTGCAGCCGCAGGAATGGAATTCAGGACCGGATATAATATGGCAAATACTCTTGGCGCTTTTTTTATCCGTCCCGGCAGTGAAGGGGGCACCGCTTTGATTGAAAGTTATGCCCCATCTATCCAGCGCGGTTCCTTCGGTTTCCAGGTTTTTTTCTTTGCAGGGGGGAATGCTGTTTTGCAAAATGTTTTTTTAGAGGGCACGACTCGCGATAACAGTTCAGATGTATCAAAAAATGGGTTTTTCGGCAATCTTATTCTGGGCCTTGACCTTAGATGGAAAAATTTGGTTTTCCGGTATTCTTATGTGCTGAATACCCGTCAGTTCGAATCACAGCCCAGGAATCATATTTTCGGCTCGCTTGGGTTGGGATTGATCTGGTAAACGCCTTCAGTCATTTCAAACCGGCAAGGTCTTTGATCGGAAGCGGCTTTAGAGGCGGTCTGGCCCTGTAATCAAATGCCGCCATGCCCTCCGGATTTCGTTCCGCGGCCAGCAGCCCCAACAGGATCGGATAACAAAACCGCCCTTGACAGCGGCCCATTCCTACCCGGAATATGATCCGCAGCCGCGCCAGGTCCTGCGGCTGAGACCGAAAGGCCTCTTTGAGTGATTGGTAAGTGACTTCCTCGCAGCGGCATACCAGAGTGTCCTCATCCAACAAGCCGTTCAATCCCGGACGGAAAGCATATATATCCCGAAGAAACCTAGTGTACCAGCTGCGGCGGCGCAAGGCCCGCTTGACTTGTTTCAACCGGGCATCCGCTTCCTCTGAATCCAAATAACCCAACCGGGAACCGATCGCAAGGCCGGCCGCCCGGCCTTCCAGAACCGCTGTTTTAACGCCGCCGATTTCGGTCCCGTCACCGGCCGCAAAAAGCCCTTCCTGTGTGGTCTCCATGTTCCGATCAACCTTGGGCATCCATCCCCGGTAATCCGGATCATAGACATGTTCACAACCCGCTAAATGAGTGAACTGCGTGGAGGGAATGAATCCGAAATTCTGGCATAAATAATCAGCAGCCAATGTCATATCCTTCCCGGGTTCCGGAGTCCAATTTTTATCCGCACGGGAAATCACAATCTCTTCCAGCCGATCCGTACCACAAGCCCGGGATACAACAGACCGGTAATAAACCGGAACTTTGTGCCGCAGCAAAATCCGGTAATATTTCATACCATCTATCAGCACGCCGGGAGCGCGCAGCAAACGGACGCTCCATTGGAACCATTTGGAAAATGGCGACGCTTCCACGACTGCCGCTACCCGAACTCCGTTTTTGAGCAGTTGAGCGGCGGTATAAAACAGAAGCGGCCCGGTTCCGGCAATGACCACTTTTCCGGCAGGAACAACTCCCTGACTTTTAAGAAGATTCTGAACGCCCCCTAAAGCGGACACCCCGGGTAGAGTCCAGCCTGGAAAAGCAACCGGCGCTTCATAGGCGCCTTCAGCAATCAGGATATATTTGGCCTGTATCCGGGAACCTGTCTCCCGGTTGACAATCAGGGTATTATGATTGGATAATCCCCAGCCGACGGTTTCGCTTAAAAATTCCACACCGGTTTCATCCAATTCCCGGTGCAGAGTTAGAAATATTTTTTTATCCGGCACATCGACCAAGGACGTCCTGAATTTCAAGGGAGGAACCGGCTGCCGGAAAATTTGTCCTCCGGTCCGGGGATCTTCCCCGATAATGATGACGTCTGCGCCGGCTTTGGCCGCGGTGACCGCCGCACTCAGACCGGCCGGACCGGATCCGATAATTACCATTTCCCGTGTTTCCAATTTATTCCTCCTGACCCGGCTGCCGGGGTATTTTTACCTTCATTCCGTTTTCAACTTGAGTCTGGCATGCTTTAACCCTGCTGCCGTCTTCAAGCTCGACAATACATTCGCAGCAGATACCTATTCCGCAATAGTAACCACGGGGGCTTCCGGATAAAATCGTTGTCCGCATTCCGTCAAATCCCGCAGTTAAAATGGCGGAGGCGAGGGTTTCCCCAAGGTATGCATCGACCCGCTCGCCGTTGATATAAATGACGATGGGGCGGCCCCTTTCCACATCGCTAAGCCGTTTGAACATAATGACCACCTCTCTTTAGCCTTAACTATCAGTTAGCCTGAATTATTCATAAAAAAATTGCGATATTTTGTAAACATATTTTCATTTTATCATCTAGATGCAATAACATCCTCCAATCTCACCGGATTAAAAAACATCTCTGCTTCGGAGGCGTCTCCCAGCATCTCCCATTTAAGCAGGGATATGGGAATCTGTCCGTATTTCATATATTCATTATGGAAATCCTTCAACCGGAATCGGTCCTTCTGCTGCAGCTTACAGTCCGCCATAAGTTTCAAAAGCTGGGTTTTTCCGGCGACAGCATCGAAACAGTCATTTCCGCGCCATACCACCCTTTTGTAAACTTCCATGGTGGCTTCTTCCGGTGTGATGCCCATACCGGAACCCAATGCCGGAACATTTTCCAGAAAACTTTTATAGGCCTGCTTGGGAGTTATTTCCCCGCAAAGCAGCGGAATTCCAATCAATATACGCTCCGCACGCTGCAGCATATTGATGTAGACCAATTCCCTGGCCCTGGGGCCTCTGACGAAAGGAAAGTCCAGGGCGACTAAAATTTCCTCGTTATAATAGCACCAGCCCTCGCTGTGGCCGCTGTCCCGGTGGACGCGCCGGATGGGACAGGGATGCCGGCGGTGGATATTGCCTTCATATGTATGTCCCGGCCAATATTCATGCCCGTGAAGCACTCCGGGATCCGTGTAAAATCCATAATTCGATTTTTGTGCATGCCAATGATCGGGAGGGACGACCAGAATTCGGCTCACACCTGGCGTCACTTTAGTGGGAAAGGCCAGCATACCAAAAGGCGGAAGATAAGTGCACACTTCCGAACGAATTTCCGGCTGATATTCCTGATCACTGAGCATATCTTGACCTTCCTCCAGATACCAGCGCCTCAAGGCCAGCGCCGATTCATCATCCCAAGCCAAATATTCGTCGGCTGTTTCAGCTGGACCGATTTGGGGCAAACCCCGGTTGGCATGCTGTTCAAATGCCAGATAGCTGAGGGCTTTAGACCTTTCTAATTCTGCAATGAGTTTCAGTTCCTCCGTATCATACGGCATCAAAAAAACATGTCGGATGTACCAGTTGACCACGTCTTCGCCGATGTAATACCGGCCGGTCATTTTATCTTTGTTCTTTTTCAGCCACTCACCGAAAGCGAACAGCTCCCTTCCGGCCTGTTCAGCCGCTTTCACTAATTTGCCGGCATATTTTTCAGGAAAATGGGGCTTGGTCGCTTCGGCCCAGCCCTTATACATCGCAACAATGTTATCCATATGCCCCTCACTCAATGAAGGCGGCGGCCATCCGGATGCAGGCTGCTTAAGAGCGATTTCGGCTAATTCCGGGACGATTTCGTTCAGATGCATCCGCCCTTGAGCTAAGAATTGTTCTGTCTGAGATAAGGCTTTGATAATATCCCCGGCCTTCTCCTCTGAAAAAGGAACCAGTTCCGGATATTCCCCCATAAAACGGCCCCCCGGCAAATGGCGGCTGACATTGGTGAGGGCCTGCTGCACATAAAAGCTGGGGTTTCGGTGAATTTGACGCAAAACATAGAGATCAAATTCAAGTTTATCCATTTCCGAGCGGAGAAGCAGGTAATCGATACGGCTGTGCACCGGCCAGCCGGTTGGATCAATGCTGTCAAAACGATTGCGGAATTCCGCGAGCTGCTCCTTTTGCTTCTTCACCAGTTCCGCATAATCCAGCTTATGTTCCTGCGCACTGGGTTCCCACCTGCGATGGTATTGTCCCCGTACAGCATGAAATTCCTCCGCCAATTGAAGCAAGGCGGCAGGGTGTTCTTCACTTGAAGCTGCTTGAGGAAATACCAACAGGCATAAGAAAAAGATTGCCGGAAATATAGATATCCTCTTATTCAGTGATTTCATAAAGCGCCTCCGGAAAAAATGAGTTGTTTAAGCATATTATATTGTATATAATATAATATAATTAATGGGAATGCACTTATCAAGCAAATTATTCCATCTTTCCGGGAGGTCTTTTATGTCAAAAAGCCTGATCTTTACTTTAGTCATAATTGTAATTTTGATTCCCGATTTTACAAATGCTCGTGCAGAACAAGCAGATCGGAACCTTTTGGAGGAATTGAAGTGGAGGTGCATTGGGCCCGCCAATCCCGGCGGCCGCATTGATGACTTTGCAGTCGTGGAATCCGATCCCTCTGTCATCTATACCGGCACCGCATCAGGAGGACTTTGGAAAACCCTAAACTCCGGAATCACCTGGGCGCCGGTTTTCGACCATCAAGAAACCAGCTCTATCGGTGATGTTACGGTGGCTCCCTCCAATCCGGACATTGTTTGGGTCGGAACCGGAGAACCAAATAACCGGCAGAGCTCTTCCTGGGGGAGCGGTGTTTACAAATCAACCGACGGAGGTGTCACCTGGGCATATACCGGCCTCAAAGATACCCATCATATCGGGCGTATTGCCGTTCATCCCCATAACCCGGATATTGTGTATGTCGCCGCCTTGGGTCATTTATGGGGGCCGAATCAGGAAAGAGGATTGTATAAAACTACAGACGGCGGATGTACTTGGGAAAAATCCCTCTATATCAACGAAGACACCGGGTGCGTGGATTTGGTTATGGATACGAAAAGCCCGGAAACCTTGTATGCGGCCGCTTACCAGAGACGGCGGACCGGATGGGGCTTTAACGGCGGCGGGCCGGGAAGCGCTGTTTACAAAACCACAAACGGCGGAGCCGCTTGGATCAAATTATCCGAAGGCCTTCCCGAGGGAGTAACGGGGCGCATTGGTCTCAATGTTTGCCGAAGCCGTCCAGAAATTGTATACGCTTGCGTGGAGCATGAAAACGGCGGTGTCTTCCGGTCGGAGGATAAAGGACTGACTTGGGAAAAAATGTCGGATGTGAATCCGCGTCCGATGTATTACAGTAAAATCCGGGTAGATCCCAACAACGATCTGCGGATCTGGCTGCTCGGGGCCTCCATGTATTACTCAGAAGACGGCGGACGCACATGGGATGCTGATTTGATCGCCCGCTCCATACGAGAAAAAAGGGCTGTTCATGGCGATCATCACGCTCTCTGGATCAATCCGCATAATTCAAATCATATGGTGCTTGGTTCCGACGGCGGCGTTTATCTTTCTTACGACCGGGGAAACAAATGGGTTTTTCGGGATAATCTTCCCATCGGGCAAATATATGAGCTGGGCTTCGATATGAGCACGCCCTACAATATCGGCGCCGGCCTTCAGGATAACGGGACCTGGTATGGACCCAGCGCTGCCTGGTTCCGTCCGCGGATCACAACCGATGAATGGTTTAAAATCGGAGGAGCGGACGGCTTTTATGTTCAGATCGATCCCAGAGATCCGGATCGAATCTATGTGGAATCCCAAAACGGCGGCATCCAGCGCTTCAACCGGAAAACCGGCGAATACACATCTATCAAACCAGTGACGGAATCCCCGGAAGAAACCTACCGGTTCAACTGGAACACTCCCTTTCTTTTGTCCCCGCATGATCCGGATAAACTTTATCTCGGCGGAAACCGGTTGTTTATTTCTCATGACCACGGTGATACTTGGACTGCAACCAAAGATTTGACGGCAGCCCGAGACCGCAGCCGGCTTTCCATCATGGGCGTCCCCGGTGATGAAATAATTCTCTCCAAGCATGACGGCATTTCTTATTACGGGACCCTGACAACTATCAGTGAATCACCCCTGAAAGCCGGCTTGATTTATACGGGAGCTGATGACGGTACCGTTCAAATTACAGAGGACGCCGGAGAAACGTGGACGAATTTAACCGGGCGTTTTCCTGGCCTTCCGGAATATACCTATGTGTCCCGGATTGAATGCTCTCACTCTGAGGAATCCCGGGTTTATGTCTCGTTTGACGGCCATAGGAATGACGACTTCACTCCTTACATATTTGTTTCTGAGGATAAAGGCCGTTCCTGGCGCCGCATTTCCCAGGCGATTCCCGAAGGGAAAACCGTCAATGTCATCCGGGAGCATCCCCGGAATCCCTCCCTGCTTTTTGCGGGAACGGAAAGGGGAGCATATTTCAGTATCGACGGCGGAGATAATTGGAATTATTTCCACGATCAACTTCCCATGGTTCCAGTGGATGATATCGCCATTCATTCCCGGGACAATGATTTAATTTTCGGCACCCACGGCCGCAGCGTATGGATTTTAGACGACATCACCGCTCTGGAACAATACACGCCCCAAACCCAAGCGGATCCGCTGGTTTTGTTCGATATGCGTCCCGGTGTGATTATCAACTTTTTCAGCCGGAGAGCGCATTATGATTACAAAGGACTTTTTGGACATGCGGTGTTCCGGGCGCCGAATCCGCCTGACGGCGTTTTCATCGATTATGACTTGAAAGAAAACATGAACAATCCGGTCACAATTCTTGTTCAGGATCAGGCCGGAAATTCAGTCCGCAGATTGACAGGGCCTGGAGAAAAAGGCATCCATCGCGTGGTCTGGGATTTGCGGTATGGGTATCCGGCGCCGAATCCGCCGGCCAAACCGGAAATGACAACCGGGCCCTCCGTCGTTCCCGGAATCTTTACCATTGCGGTTAAAGCGGGTGAGTATTCCGAGGAAAATAAAGTCACCGTGCAGGCGGAAGCTGTTATCCAAACCGCTCAGGAAGCTCTGGCCGCCCGCCGTGACGCCTTAATCTCTATTTACCGGAGATGGCCGGTGTTGACACAGGTGAATCAAGCGGTCACTCGGCTGAATAAAGACTTTAGAAGCCTCGAACGGCGTCTGTCAGGAAGAAAGAGTGAGATTCCGGAGATTTTGGGCCTGATTCGAGAGACCGAAAATTCCCTAGAGGATATCACTCGCCGCATTTCGGGGCGACCGGAGTGGGGAAGCGACCGCCGCTATCATGCGGTTACCGGTCTCCGCAGTATCGCCATCTCCCTCGAACGTACCAGCCGGGCTCCATCCAGCCGGGAACTTGATTTAATTCGGAATAAAATCACAGAACTGGGAATAATTGTGGATGATTTAAATCAGATTATCCAAACCGCCGTTCCCGAACTCAACCGGCTGCTTAACGCAGCCGGCATCGCCCATATTACAGCTCCGGAGAGTATTGATAATAAAAACTCTTGACATGTGTGATAGTCCGGAATAACATAATTATGAGAATATTTTGTATATAATATATTATTGTCCTTCCAACATTCATCGCCGCGGGCAATCCTTTTACGCCCGTTTATCATATGTTAAATCTATTCAAAGGAGAATCGTTCTATGAATAACGCAAGTAAAAAAACCATGCTTTTTTCACTTATGGCTGGGGCCTTGATAGTAATGTTCTTGACATATACCTTACCTTTATCCGCATCCCAGGTGCCGAAGACATGGGCTCCCCCTGAAACCGTGCCCGGACCTGAGGACCATCCCCCGGAATTATTGGATTTGGCCCGGGATTTCCGGGCCATCCGGGGATGGGACCGTGCCATCCCGGACTTTGCAGCCCGGGTCAAAGAGCAGAAAGACAAATTAAAAGAGCTTCGTTCGCGACTGGACGATATGGATATTTCCGGATGGGATATTCATTTCAAAATCGACTATCTGCTGCTAAGGTCGGAGATGGATGCGATGGAATATGATTTATATGTCCGGCGGCACACCACCCGCGATCCCAGCATGTACGTCAATTACGCCCTGCGCAATGTGGAACGTCATCTGACCGGAGGACGCCGCATGGGTGATGATCCTCAGCTGATGCCCTATCCTAAGGAAGACGCCCAAGCCATTCTTCAGGCCCTTGCGGACACGGATAAATTCCTCGAGCAAGGAAAAAAGAATCTCACGGAAATCGTCCCGGAACTGGCTAAATACGCTCTGGAACATCCCGGCGGCGGTTATTACACGGAAGGCGGCCAGCTGAAATATATGATCGAAAACCTGCGCAATTGGGCGGAGGCAACAACCGAATATTTTCCTTCCGCGGAAGCAAAAAAACTGGTTCCCGCTGCGGTTGAAGCTGGAAAGAAGCTGGAAGCCTACGGACAATGGCTTGAGGGGCAAAAAGACAACATGCCGGGTAAATATTATTACGGTAAACCCATCATCGACTGGTATCTGGAGCACGTGATGATGCTGCCCTTTGACTCCGACAATATTAAGCTCATTTCGGAGATCGAACGGGGACGCTCTCTCTCTTACCTTGCGCATGAAATGCACAAAAACCGTCATCTCCCCCAGATTGAACCAGCGGAAAATATCGATGAATATCTCGCCTGGGATGATGAGACTGCCTTCGCGCTGCGGCGATGGTATCTGGAAGACGGTATGGATTTGATGAGTGACCAGGATTTTCAGCCGCTCATCCGTTCGGAACTGGGGGACTACTATCTTCCCTTTGGTTTGATCGGTTTTCCCAAGGAAGAAAAACCGGGTATTCATCGTATACTGGTTGTTCCCGATAATCATTGGCGTGCCGTTTATTCCAATATGGGTTTCCGAACTGATCCCGCGGTCCTGCATGGCCATGAATACTGGCCGGGACATACTTATGCCGGCAAACTCCACCGTCGCAATCCTTGCCCCATCCGGGCCCGTCATTATGATGGAGCACACAGTGAGGGCTGGTGCTTTTACCATGAAATCGTGCCTACAATTATGGATTTTCCCTATGTCAGGGGCCCTAGAGCCCGGGAATTGGTCTATATCAATAAGCTGCAGCGGGCGGAACGGATGCTGATCGGGCTGGCCGTAATGATCGGTGAAATCACGCCGGAAGAGGCCCGCCGGATGCACATGGAAAACACACCGGCCTTAGGTCCTGGACTCGGGGTGCAGCCGGAAGAAGCCTTCGAGGAAATCGAAGGATTCCTCCATGGCGGCAGCCTCCCCCATCAATGCCAGACCGGCCTGGTGCAATATTATCAGATTCTTGGTATCCGCAAGATGCAGCTCAAGGACAAATTCGATCTCAAGAATTTCAATGACAATTTCATGAAATACGGCCAGATTCCTATTGCCTTGCTGCGCTGGGAGCTTGCAGGTGACGACAGCCAGGTCAAACCGCTGTGGAAACCCACCCGTTTATCCACACTGCTGGATACACTGCCTAAACCGGAGAAATAGGAGGTTTAAGCATGAAAAAGACAATTTTTTCAGTTATTCTGAGCTTTGCCTCCGCTGCCATCCTTTTTACCTCCTTGTCGTCGGAAACCATAAAACCCGCACAGATTGAAAACCGGGTTCCCGACCAAATCGCAGAAAAAATAAAGAAAGATGATCTTATTGAACTGACCCAGCAGCTGGTAAGGATCCGCAGCGATTTCGGCGAGGATGAAGCCGCGAATCATAGAGAAATCGCAAAATTCCTTGCCGGTTACCTGGAAGGTTTAGGAATGGACGTTAAGATTTTTGAACCCGAACCCAATTTCCCGACTGTCATCGGCCGCATTAAGGGTAATGAAGTCGGCTGCAAATTCGGTTTGATGGGCCATTACAATACCGTGATGCCGGGAGATATGTCCAAATGGGAATTTGATCCCTGGAGCGCGGAATATAAAAACGGCCGCATTTACGGCCTCGGCGCATACGACCAGAAAATCGCCATTGCCGCAGGATTGATCGCCACCCGCGCTTTCCTTGAATCCGGCATAGACTTTCAAGGCGAGCTGGTTCATCTTTATATTCCGGGAGAAGGCGCGCAGGTTCACAGCCTTCCCTATATTGTTGAAGACAATCCGGAAGCTTTAGCTGCCGACTGGTACCTGGACACGGATGCCATGTCAGCCGATATTCTCTCTTATTCCGGGGGGTGGACCTGGGTTACGGTCCGAACGGAAGGCGTGGCCGCTCACACCGGCGGCAAGCGTGCTGACGGAAAACCGGGACGGCCGCCCAACGCTATTGTTCATCTGGCCAAAATCATAACAGAACTGCGTAAAGTGGATGAATGGATGGAATACGAAAAGCATGAACTTTTCCCGCGGCCGGATTATGACGGGAAACCGATTGTAGAAATCGGCACCATCCGCGGAGGCTACAAGGTCAACCAGGTGCCTGACACCGCTGAAGCGGATGTAGATATCCGCCTGCTCCCGGGCCAGTCGCCTGAACAGGTTCTGAAGGAAATGCGGGCCCTTTTTGACCGTTTAAAAGAAGAAATACCGGAACTGAAAGCCACTGTGGAACCCTTTGCCACCCAGTGGGTTCCTCCCCATTATTGGGAAAAAATCAATGACCAGGACCCGCTGGTCAAGGCCATCAAAAAGATTGCGCCCGCCTACACCGGCCGGACCCCTGAATTTGTCAGCGGGCTGGGCGGCGGAAGGCCCGACCTCTGGGCCACCGGGGCAATTTGGATGAATTTCGGTCTGCCCGGCGGAGGGGAAAACATGCATTCTCCCAATGAATTTGCTGAAGTGGATGTAGGACTTAAACGGGCTTATATGTATGCGGAGCTGCTTTTGGAAATTTTACAGAAATAGAAACAATTGTTGATTAACTGAATCGCTGCAATTATGAGGCCGGCCTGTTGCTGTATCCTGAGGCCGAGGGCAGCATGGCTATGTCATCCCCCGGCTGCGGAAGCAGCCGCGGGGGATCTTAGACGGCCTCGCCCGGAAAAGCATGATACTTATCTATAATACGAAGCAGCACAAGATCCTTACGTCGCTTCGCTCAGGATGACATGAAGGTTTATTTCTATCTCTCAGCTTGTTTGATGCAAAAGAATCATTCAATATAAGGGGATAAAAACAATGAAAAAATGGTGTATGCTTTTGTCTGTAATTCTTGCAGCCGTCATTTTATACGCAGATGCCGAAACTGAAGTTTTTGTGCCTGAAACAGCCGCTAGGCTCGTCAAGCCCTTAAAATGGCGTCTTATCGGTCCCGGCCATATGAG
>CAYRTV010000007.1:0-21431 GCA_964427225.1 uncultured Eubacteriales bacterium | reverse complement strand
AAACTGGCGGAGAGGGTGGGATTCGAACCCACGGTACCGATAATTGTCGGTACAGTCGCTTAGCAGGCGACCCTGATAAGCCACTCCAGCACCTCTCCGGCCAATGTTATTTTAACATTTTTGATAATCAAATCAAGGTAAATAACGCCTTTTATCCTTAGCTTGAAATATCCTTATTTATACAGGATAATGAGGCTATCCTGATGGAAGAGCTTCATCAGGAGAATAGGTTCGAAGGAATAATAATGAAATTAAGAACCATCACTATAGGCATCCACTTAGAGACGAGCCGGATTGAAGAACAGGTGAGAGAGGCCGGCCGTTTTGCCGGACGCGCCAAGGAGATTTTTGAAAATAACGGGTATACCGTCCAGACCTTACGCTTGGCGACACAGCCCTGGGAAAAATACTATTCCTCAGCGGGACAATTGGAAGATATCGTAAATCGGTTATCCGGTTTGACCGCCCAACACGGAATTGACTACTTCAGCATCGGGCCGGCAGCCTCGGCTGAACTCATTCCGTGTTCTGTTGACCTTATACGGGCAAGCAGGAATGGATTTTGTACCGCTATGATAGCGGATCAGGGAAAAATCCATTATGAAACCGCCCGCGCCGCCGCAGCAGTGATCAAATCACTGGCCGGCTGCGAGAAAAACGGCTTTTCTAATCTCAGGTTTGCGGCTATCTGCAATATCCTTCCGGGCGGTTCTTTTTTTCCTGCGGCTTTTCATGCCGGCCCTCCCTCCTTTTCAATCGGTACGGAAAACAGTGATCTTATCGCCCGGGCGTTCGGTGAAGCCGGCAATATAGAGAGAGCTGGAAGTGTTCTGCAAAATGTTTTAGACGGGGAATTTACGGCAGTGGAGCAGACAGCTCGTCAGATTGGAGGAGGAGGAGCATTTGCTTATGGAGGATTGGATGTTTCTATCGCTCCATCCGTGGCGGAAACGGAAAGTCTGGCTTTCGCATTCGAAAAACTGGGTTTGGGGAGATTCGGTGAGCCCGGAACCCTGACGGCAGCAGCAAAAATCACGGAATGCTTAAAAAAAGTTCCGGTAAAAAAATGCGGTTACTCAGGCTTGATGCTTCCGGTTTTGGAAGATTTCGGTTTGGCTTCAAGAAATACTGAGGGCGCCTTTGACATCATGCGGCTGCTGCAGTATTCCGCGGTGTGCGGGACCGGATTAGATACAATTCCACTGGCGGGGGGGGTAGAGGGAAAAAAAATGTATGCCCTGCTCCTGGATATCGCCTCCCTATCCCTGAAGCTCAATAAGCCCCTGTCCGCCCGTCTAATGCCGATTCCCGGAAAAAAAGCGGGAGATATGACCACCTTCGATTTCGAATATTTTGTCAACAGCCGGATTATGAACATAAAGTAAGGCGGCTCGACGGTGCGGCCGGAAAGATTATTCTGCGGAAAAAATGCCCGGCCGGCACTATTTACTTTGCCGGGGAAATATCTTCCAATATTTGCAGGGCCCGGGAATAATCAGAGGCGCCGGTGACGATATAGAGAAAAGCATCCTGCTGTTTAAAAAGAATGGTTTTGTTTTTTTTGGATACAAGCAAGGCTTCGCGGCTGTTAGGCTGTGAAGCGGCGTCTCCAAATTCTTCCATGAGATAACCGGTTACCGATTGCAATGTATTTTTGGATTCGGCTGGAATGGAGTATTTCAGAATGTAAAGAGAATAACCGGGCAAATAGCCGGCCTTGACGGCTTCGTTAAAATCAAGAGGACGTTCCATGACTACGGGAAAATGGTTGGAAAAAGCAATCCGGCCCTTCATATAAACGATACTGCCGGGAATCAATTGGGCTTCCGGTATCGCGGCCAGGATGTCCGGTTTCATCGCTTTGGCGTCCACATCGATGTTCTCGGCTGCCCGGCCGGCAACAGCCTGCAGGGCCTGGAGGGTTTCCGGTTCCCGGTTAAATCCGGTTACCGTAATGATGTAAGGCCCTTTCCAGCAATTCAGATAATAATCATCCAATCTGCATTGCCATCCAATGGCAAGGGACTTAGAGCCGGGGCTGGTTTTAAAGCTGAAAATACCATATGCGCTCAAAGAATCATTCATTTCGTATATTTCAAGCGAGACGGAATTATCAGTTTGGGGGCTGCGGTAATCTTGAACAATGACCCGCTGGAAACCGTATTCATGATACATTTCCGCACCACCGTTGATATACAAATATAAATCTTCTCCCGAGTAGATTTCCGGCTCAAAGGCGGTTTTCCAGCCTTCTATTTGGTGGGGAGAAGGCAGCAGGGTCTGCAGCTTACTCCTGTCGGCGTACAGCAATGATGGACCAATTAGGAAGATTACGATTATCCGGTATTTTTTCATAATATATCTATTATACATCTTTTTGTTCCAAAAAACGGATGATTTTAACGCTCCCGGAAGGGAAAGGGTATTGATTCATTTCAGTCAATGTCACCCAGCGCTGACGAAGAGAAAGCTCTTTCGGAAGAGATTTGACCCGGCACAAAAAAGCATGCAGTTTGACCTGATACTGTGTATAGGCATGCCGGACTGTGATTAATGGGTCTGCATGAACCACATCCATCCCGGTTTCTTCCCTGACTTCCCGCTCTAGTGCCGCTGTAAGCAATTCGCCGGATTGTTTTTTCCCTCCCGGAAATTCCCACAATCCGGCCAGCAAGCCGGAGCCGGGACGCTGCTGAATAAAAAAACGGTTTTTATTTTTTATGATCCCTACCACTGCTTCGATTTGTTTGTACTGCTTCTTTTTGGGAGGAGGAATGATTTCCTGAATTCCTGAGCGGTAAGCCCGGCAAAAACGGATAACCGGGCAGAGCCGGCAGGGTGGATTCCTGGGAAGGCAAATCAGCGCTCCCAGCTCCATGACGGCCTGGTTGAACCGGCCGGGTTCGGTTTTGGAGATCTCGGCGGTCAGGAACCGGTTGATTCCGGCTTCGTTTTTCCGGACCGATAAGGAGGTTAATTGCAGCAGCCGCATTCCCACCCGCCGGACATTGGCATCAATGACGGGATAAGGCCGCTGAAACGCGATACTCAAAACCGCGGCAGCCGTATAGGGGCCGAATCCGGGCAGCTGAATAAGCTGGTCATATTCACAAGGGATCTTTCCCCGGTAGCGGCTGGTTATGATTTGAGCCGACCGGTGCAGATTCTTGGCTCTCCGGTAATACCCCAGCCCCTCCCACAGCTTCAGGATGGTCTGCTCAGAAGCCCGGCTTACCGATGCAGCATCAGGAAACCGGCGAAGCCATTTTTTGTAATAGGGGACAACCACCGGCACTGTGGTTTGCTGAAGCATGACTTCGGAAACCCAGATTTTATAGGGATCAGCGGTGTTTCTCCAGGGTAAATCTCTTTTATGTTTTTGATACCATTCCAACAGGTTCGGGGTGAAATCTTCTGAGTTCAAAACGCTGCTTTTCAGCCGGAAACATCTTCCTGCCGGTCTTCCGGTTCAGCGGCTTGTTTCTGGGCTTTGAGGTCTTCAAAGATGCGTTCCATAAGGTCACCTGTATTTTTCCGTTCAGCGGAATCCAGGCCGATACAAACGGTATAAGGATATTTTTTTCTGACCTCGGTTTGGTGCTGAATTTCCCGTAAAATGCGCTGACGGACATTTTCGGCTTCATGTTTTTTTGTGTTGGGAAGAATGATGACAAACTCATCAGCCCCATAACGGGCAACCACATCGACTTTTCTAATTTGGCTTTTAATCAAAAAGGCCAGATCTTTTAAAACGGCGTCACCCGCTAAATTCCCAAACTCTTCATTGATTTTTTTGAGATCATTGATGTCAATCATTAATATGGAAAGGGGATTTCCATAGCGGTTACACCGTTCAACTTCCCGTGAATAGATGCCGTCAAAATTTTTCCGATTAAAAACACCGGTCAATGCATCTTCATGGGACATATCCTTGATAGCGCTGAGATAATAAATTTTTTCAATGGTAAGCGCCGCAAATTCCGTAATGGTTTTCAGTATATTCATATCCTTCTCGGAATACGTTACTCCATTTTTTCTATCCGTTAGTTCAAAAACACCGATGATTTCATTGTTTACAAAAAGAGGAGATGCGATTTGCGAATGAATATCCAGCCCGGTTATTTTCGGCAGGTTTTGGTAAAAACGGTCATCCTGGCTGACATCGGGAATAAAGTCCGGCTGCTCATTTTCCATTACCCAGTTGGCCAGTCCTTTTCCTGAAGGCAATTCTTTTCCTTCGACCAGGTCGCTTTTTTCTCCGTGGACCAGCTTAAAAAACATATGCCCGGTGTCGGCGTTGCGCAACAGAAGCGACCATATCACCGGTGAAAATATTTCTCCGACCTTCAGCATAACCTGATTCATGGCATCATTGATCGTGTTCGATGCGGCAGACCCCAAATCCGTATCTGCAAATAAGGACAGTCTCAAATAATCATCAATTCCTTGATAATTTCTTTTTTCTTCCACTCAAGCCCCCTTCATGAGGATTTTAGCCGGAGACACCTTGGGTATTCATGAATTAACATATGCAGATGGAAAAGTCAATTTTATGCAGACAGATTTTCAATCTTTTTCAGAGCGTCCATAGCGTCTTTGCCGTAGGCATCCGCACCGATGTCTTTGGAAAACCGTTTGGAGACGGCCGCACCGCCGATTATGACTTTTAGACGGGGCATTTGTTTATTCTTGATGCGGATACATTCTTCCATGGCATCCATCGCGGTCGTCATCAGAGCCGAAAGGCCGACCACACCGGCTTTTTCTTTTTCAGCTGTTTTTAAAATCGTGTCCGCATCGACATTTTTACCTAAATCAATGACCCTGAAACCGGAATTCTTCAGCACCAAAGCCACGATATTTTTTCCGATATCATGCAGATCGCCTTTAACTGTCGCCAAAATGACTGTTTTTTGTTTATCTTCGCCTTTTTCCTTAGGAAATGTTTTCTCAAGTATAGCGGATGCCGTTTCCATGGCTTCTGCCGACATGATCAGCTGGGGAAGGAAATAAATTTTCTTTTCATAATAATCTCCCGCTTTGCGCAGAGCAGGGGATAGGATGTTTTCCAGGATATCCAATCCCGTCCGGCCGGTATCAATCAATTCTTTTGTCCAATTTTCAGAAGCCTCTTTTTCACCCTCCAGGACCGCGCGAAATAGCTTTTTTTCGGGAGATTCTTCAGATGAGGATGGTTTTTCTTCCGGTGGCGGCTGATGGCGGCTGAAGCATTCGGTGAATGCTCTTATTCCTCTATCCCGCCCGGTTACGGCGTCCGCCGCCTTGACTAACTCCATGATTTCACGGTCGAGCGGATTTAAAATAGCGGCATCCAGGCCGGACTGCATGGCCATCATTAGAAAACTCTGATTGAGCTTTGCTCTCAAGGGCATTCCAAAAGAAAAATTGGAAAGACCGATGATGCTCGCAGTTCCCAGCCGCGAGGCGCCTGAAACCGCTTTCAGTGTTTCATCAGCGCCTGCTGCTGAAGAAGAGGACAAGGCTAAGGTCACAGGGTCCATGATTAAATCGTCGCGGCTTAAACCGGCTGCGAGAGCGTCCTGGATGAGTTTATCGATAATATTTAGGCGCTCTTTGGCGGTTTCGGGAATCCCGTTTTCATCCATTGCAAGCAAAACCACTCCGGCACCGAATTTTTTTGCTAAGGGAAGCAAGGTTTGGATATTTTTTTCCTCTGCGTTGACGGAATTAATAATAGGTTTGCCGCCATATAAAACCAGAGATTTTTCCAGGGCTGCAGGATTGGAATTGTCCAGGAAAAGAGGGCATTTTGTTACGGATTGAATGCTTTCCGCAGCGGATGCATAAAAATCAGGTTTTTTTTCACCTGTTTTCCCCAGGTTGAGATCCAGGGCATGCGCTCCCGCCTCTTCCTGGGACCTGGCCAAGCGCCTGGCTCCTGCGAGTTTCCCGGCCTTGAATTCAGTGTTAAGCGTTTTGGATGCGAACGGATTAATGTTTTCACCCACGATGGTCAAGGGCCGCCCGTTCCCCGCCAGAATGTAAGCGCTGCGGCTGCAGGCGCGGAAACCCGGTTTTTTTGCCGAGGCGGATACCGGTTTTTTTCCCTTAAGCATCCCGGCGATTTCACGAATGTGGCCCGGAGTTGTTCCGCAGCATCCGCCGATGATACGGGCACCCTTCCGGAAAAAATCTTGGGTATAGCCGGCATATTCTTTGGGAGAGAGAGGAAAAATGACCTGTTTTCCTTTTTTCCTGGGCACTCCGGCGTTAGCATAAGCGATCAGGGGCTTATCCGTATGGAGGAGGGTTTTTTCAAGCAGGCTGCAGTATCCGCGCGGATGACCGCCGCAGTTGAGACCATATATATCAACCGGTGCGGCGGCAAAAGTGACAGCAGCGGTTTCAGCATCAGAACCGGTTACGGTCCGGGTGTCTTCAAGAGGAAAGGTCATAGATACCGCGACCGGAAGCCGGCTGACATCCCGGCAGGCGGCCGCAGCAAGTTTGGCTTCCAGTATGTCGATTTGCGTTTCGATCAGAAAGAAATCAATCCCGCTGGCGGACAAAGCCTCTGCCTGTTCGCGAAATGCGTCCAATACCGCATCCGGCTCGATTTCACCTAAAGGCCGGATTAATTTCCCGGTGGGGCCGATCGATCCGGCGATAAAAACATTTTCATTTTTCCGGGCATTTACTGCTGCATCCACAGCGGCTGAGTTCAGTTCCCGGCAGCGGCCGGCGGAGGAAAATTCCTGTAATTTGATCCGGTTTGCGCCGAGAGTATTGGTTTCTATGATGTCCGCTCCGGCTTCTATGTAGGCTCGGTGGATATCCCGTATCAAGTCCGGGCTGGTCCGGTTTAATTCTTCCGGAAAATCAAATGCTTGTCCGGTGCGGTTCATAATTTCAGTGCCCATCGCCCCGTCAAGAATAAGAATCCGTTCCGAGAGGATGGACAACAGTTTATGCGGCATTAGTTCATTTTCCCTTCAGGCTCTTTTTCTTCTTTTGATTCCGCTTCCGGTTTTAGCCAGTCCTCCCGGCTGGAAGGATAATTTTGCATAAATTCCGAATCAACCTGGAAGAGATAATCCAAATTCTGGTTTTTTACGAAAACCGGTCCTTCTTCTTCCAATTGATTTCCAAGAAGAAGCGTTATGATGTCCGCTTCATCGCCTTCATCCGCAGCGACCGTTATGGTCAGTTTTTGCACATCTCCGGTGATTCCGTATTTCCCGGCAGCATAGGGCGGATCAACGAATTCCTCGGCTTCCAAGTAGGATATTTTGCGGATAAAGTCCTCGATTGTCTGCTTTTCCGCTTCCGGACCATTCGTGGAATCCAAATGCCATACATCTTCTTTGTCCTTGACAGCCTCCAATGTGAGTTCCGGGCCTTCGAGCTGAATGCGCTTGACTTCCCAGGCATAAAAATCAGCGACACTGGTTTCACGCAGTTCGGAGACGGGTTTATCCAATTGGGATAGAGTGGTATCCGCTACTGTTACAATTTTCCCTGAATCATTGGAAGTGGCATAGGTTTTGTCTTCCTGCTTATTCAAATAAAAATGCAGCTTTTTATTTTTTCCGGGAAGGTCCAGCTCAGCATGATATGAGGGGCTGTCCAGCCCGAATGTCTCCATTTCAGCCTCAGTTTTATTTTCGGAAACGAAATCTTCAGCCGTTAATCCGGATAGAGCGTTTAGGACATTTTGAATGCCGGTTTTATCCGCCAGGGAAGACACGGGATCGGTTAGAAACCATTTTTCTCCCTCTTTTTCGACTGTCCACCCGGTTTCCGGAGAAGTCACGGACAGAGAGGCGGCTTCTTCAATATCGAACGCGAAAATATCTTTTTTACGCAGATCAGTTAATTCTTTCTCGAGAGTGGTGCTGAGCCGGCCGGGGAGCAAAACCACCCGGTTTTCAGAGCCCAGCTTGGCAAAATATGTATTATCCAGCGGGTTTTTTTCACCGATTAGGATCACCACCGGATCCGTTAAATTCTCATAATACAAACGAATGGTTTGGGTGGGAATGCCGTATTTTGCAAAATCGGGGGATTCGGTTTCTACAACTTTTTCATAAGGGAGTTCGGACAGATCTTCGGCCAGATTTTCCACTTGGGTTTTATCAGCCGGAGCGTTCAGGGGAAAAGTGATCATCCAATCTTCATCGCTCTGCTTTTCCATGACGACAGTCTCGTCTCCGGATTGCAGTTCAATCTTATCGACATCATAAGGAGGATTATTCACTAAATATTCCTGAGTTTCCCCTTCATCCGGGAAATCAACCACCAGGACGAAAACCAATAGGGCGATGAACGCGATCAGCAAAAAAAGCGTGGATCGGAATTTCATAATGAACGCCTCCTCAGCCATACGAATATACCGGTCGAAAGCACAGCCAGGGGAAGAATGATCAGCGAGACAAAAAAGATCAGCCGGCCCTGGGTGGGAGTTAGATGAATAGTGCGGGGCTGCGATGTTTTCGGTTGAATGGAAATCAAATCCGCTTCCTCGGTCAGCCAGTTGACGGTATTGAGAAACAGGTTTCCATTTCCTGATAGATTATAATAATTATTGGCGGCGAAGTCAGCATCTCCGAACACCGCCAGGCGGGTCTCTTTTTTTTCTTCTGTCACTCCTTCAACGTTATCCGCTTCCGGCATGTCTTCTTCAGACCCGGCAGGTTCAAGTCCCATCGATACTACCGCCGCCAAAGAGATCGGTCCGGACCGGTCCAGGTCTTCATTATAACGCACTTCCTGCTGGTCCAGCTGGCGCTCCGACCAGGAATTGGGGCTGCTTTTTGCAATGATCTGAACGGTCGCTCCATCAGGAGTTTCTTCGATTTCATCAACCGATCGGGCATAAGGAAAAAAGGTGGCATAACGGAAATTTTCGGTAATGGGGTGGACTCCATATTCACTGACCACCGGCATGAAGTAATCCCCGCCCAGCTGACGGGACACCGGATCTACAACCAGGTCATTCACTAATTGGATTCCATACCCGGCCAGAAAAGTGACCAAACCAGTCTGGGTTTCCGGTTCGACCATAAAAAACACCCGGCCGCCCTCATTGATAAAATCAGCTAAAGCTTCCTGTTCGGCAGGGAGCAATTCCTTTTTTGGACCGGGAATCAGCAGGACGGAAACATTGTCTCCCAGGTTTTCCGGCAGAGCCAGAGTCATTTTTTCTACCAGGTAGCCCTGTTTTTCCAGTTCTTCTTTAGCCATTGAATAGCCCTGGCCTTCGGTCATGTCAATGCCGGCTTCGCCGTGTCCTTCCAGAAAATAGACGGTTTTTCGGGTTTCACGGGTAAGTTGAATGACGGCATTGGTGAAATCTTCTTCCGAATATGTGGTGATCCTTTGTTCTCTCTCTCCTTGCTCGAAAACAGTGGTTCCGTCCTCGGTGACATTATATCGTTTGACCATCCCGGGATTGGAGTCCGGTTCAATGAATTCATATTTAATTTTGTTGGAGTGATAGGCATATATCTCGAGCATGCGTTCAACTTTATTGCGGTTAAAATTATCTTGGCGAAAAAAACAAGTGATTTGGACCGGGTTTTCCAGATTTTTCAATACTTTTACGGTTTGGCCGGACAGGCTGTGCAGTTTGGCTTCTGTAAAATCAAAACGGTGATGGTAATTGGCAAAGATATAATTGATTAAAACCAGGATTCCCAGCACCAGAATGATGACCAGGAACATATTGCTGGAGTATATAAATGCCCTGCGCTGAACTGTTTCCCGCAGCCGGGAAAGGTTCATAGCCAGATAAATCCCTAAGGAAAGCAATCCGGCTCCTCCCAGAATAATCGGAATCATTTTGCGGTACGGCCAGATAAAGTAAGCGACTAAAGCCGCTAGAATCAAAACAGCAGCAATAGAGTTAAGATTTTTTTTGAGTTGGTTCATTTTATCTCCACCTCCGGGATTGGATAACAGAGTGGGTTAAAAAGAGACCCAGGAAAATAAAACTCAGGTAGTAAACCAGGTCGGTGGTATCCAGAATGCCCTCGGTCATTTCACCGAAATGCTGGAAGAAAGAAATATAATTCAGCACGCTTTGCCAAATGCCTCCGGCCGAATTGGCGGCCCAGTTCAGCACCCAAAAGAGCAGCAAGGCACCGAACGTAAGCATAGCGGCGACGATTTGGTTCTCGGTCAGAGACGAAAAGAAAATACCAATGGCCATAAATGCAGCCCCGAGTAAAAATAAGCCGAGGTATCCGTTAAGAAGAGGCGCCGGCTCCGGATTGCCGTAGGCAAAGGTGAAGATGGATAAAATGCCCGTAAGCAGCAGCATGGTCAGCAGGACAAACAGAGAAGCGAAGTATTTTCCCAAAATGATTTGATTAACGGATACCGGAGAAGTGTAAAGAAGTTCGTCGGTTTTGATTTTCTTTTCTTCCGCAAACAAGCGCATGGTGATAAGGGGAATCATCAGCAGCAGGATGATGCTGATATTATTAAACAGGGGAGAATAAACCATTTGATTTATATTGAGCTGTTCCAGATATTGAGGATAGCGGGCCATTTGCATGGACTGCATATTGAACCAGGAGATCAGGCTGTAGAAAAAGAATCCAACCAGAACCAGAAATACGGTAATGGCCACATATGCTATAGGGGAAGTGAAATAGGTCTTGATTTCTTTTTTTGTTATATACCAGATGTTTTTCATTGTTGGACTCCTCCCGAGATGACCCTCAAGTAGAGTTCTTCAATATTCATAGCCAGCGGACGCATTTCCATCAAACCGAGGTCTTTTTCAGCGATCAGATTGACAAGGTTACTCCGCAGGTCCTGGTCGGCCGGCCATTCGATCTTAATACCATCCCCTTGAGGCGTCAGGTTCTTGACACCGGAGATGTTTCTGAACATAGCCTGGACTTCCGGGCCGGTTTGCCGCAGTTTAACCAAAACCCCGTCCAGCCCTTCATTGAAAGATGCTGTCAGTTCTTCCAGGGAGCCGGAGCGCATGAGCATGCCTTCATTGATAATAATCACCCCGTCACAGGTTTGAGTCACTTCGGCCAGGATATGCGTGGAAAGAATAATGGTATGGGATTCCTTTAATGATTTGATCAGCTCTCTGATCTCGCGGATTTGAGCCGGGTCCAGGCCGATCGTCGGTTCATCGAGAATCAAAACCTTCGGCTCATGGATCAGGGCTTGTGCAATCCCCACTCGCTGACGGTATCCTCTGGAAATATATTTAATAAGCCTTTTTTCGACGGCTTGCAAAGAACTGATTTCAATAGCTTTTGCCACTGCCTGGGAACGGTCGGAGGATGGAATCTGTTTTATCTCTGAAACGAAGGAGAGGTATTCCCGGACAGTCATTTCGGGGTATAGGGGGACATTTTCCGGCAGGTATCCTATGATTTTTTTGACAGCTTCCGGATTTTCAAACACATCGTATCCTGCGACCCGGGCTTTTCCCTTAGTGGCGGGTAAAAAGCCGGTGAGAATCCGCATGGTTGTCGTTTTCCCGGCTGCGTTGGGACCCAGCAGGCCCCAAATTTGTCCTTTTTTAATGGTGAAGTTCAAGTCATCGACAGCGACGACATCACCGTATTTTTTGGTGAGATGCTCAACTTCAATCATCCACTGCCTCCTTTAAAATTTTTAATTTTTTTACTTGCTAATATTTTGAGTGTATCCGGAAATAATAATATATCTAGGAATACCGGAATTTTCAACCCCTTACATTCGAGCAGGCTGCGGAATTCCCATAAGTTCCAAGGCGGTTTCCAACTGCCTGCGGATGAAATAAATGGTCAGAATGCGAAGTTCTCGTAAACTGGTATTATCTTCCGCCAGAATAGAATATTTATGATAATACGTATTGAATTTTTGACATAAATTGAATGTGAATTTTGCCAGATGGAGAAATTCGAGAGTGTTTAGGGAGTGAAGAATTTCTTCATCCAGTTTGGAGGCATAGAGCACCGTTTCCCAGAAGTCATGAGCTTCGTCTTCACTGAGGACACTCCAATTTAATTCCCGCACCCTTTTATGAATGATGTCTTCGGGTTCGATCCCGGTGCGGTTTTTCAGCTTGCGAAGAATGCTGTTGATCCGGACCAGTGAATATTGCAGATAAGGCCCGGTTTCACCTTCAAAATTGAGAGCATCTTCAAAATCGAAAATAATAATGGAATTACGGGCAAATTTAAGCATGAAATACCGCAGAGCCCCCTGGGCGATCGCCCGGGCAATTTGCAGCTTTTCCGTTTGAGAGAAGCCGTGATTGCGTTCGTCCACCTCTTCCAACGCCCGGTTTTCCATCCGGTCAATGAGGTCATCCGCTTTAATCCCCAGTCCTTTACGCCCGGATACTTCAAGGAAATTTTTATTCCGGTCGGATTTTTCCACTTTCTGGCCCAACTCCTGCAGGCTTTTCGGTGACAAAGCGACCATTTCGTAGGAAAAATGGATTGAATTTTTCGCTTGTTCCGTGAAATCAAGCGACTTCAGTCCCTGAGTCACGACTTTTTGGGGGTATGCCTGCCGAATGTCGATCACATTATAAACGCGGCCGGCTTGACCGAAACCGGGTTGGCGGCCGGTGGGGGAGGAGGAGGTTATCCAAATAGTATGGCCGTCCTTTTCATGAAAAGGCTTATAATGAAAATCTTTATTCAACAGGCCGAATTTCCATAATTGATAGGCAATGTCTTTTCCGACATAAGTCACAGTGCCGTTGGAACGGACAATGATTTTTTCCTGTTCGGGCCCGTCTTCAAGCTGCATAACCCAGCAGCCCTTATGCGGGCCGGATTCAGAATAAGAAACCGCCCCTCTTTTTTTGAGCAGCTCGAATGCGTGCTTCCAAAAATCAAGCCGGATGATGTGACTTTCACATGCCTGCAGGTCATAGGTGATGTCCATGCGGCCCATTGTCTCCAGGTGCGCTTTTAAGATGCGGCGCGAGACATAATAGGCAATCTCGTATTCGGAGCCGGTTCCTTCTTCTATTTTTTTTAAAATCTCTGATTTGCGCAGTCTTGCTTCAGGATTTTCATCCAGATAGGCAGCCACCCTTGCATACAAGTCCCAGCAGTAATAATCAAATTTATCCGTGATCCGGCGGATATCGGCCAGGTCTTTTTTTTCTATTTCCATGAAACCAAAGACGACATCGGCTACCTGGACCCCGGTGTCGTCAATATAGTTCTGGATTTCAATTTCATCTCCTTTGTAACGAAGACACCGGACCAGCGTGTCCCCGAGGCAGGCGTTGCGGAGATGCCCAATGTGTGCGGCTTTATTGGGATTGATGGAGGTATGCTCGACAATTGTCTTGCCTTGTTCCGAAGTCAGGGAGGATTTTTGCGGAGAAGTCAAATGCTGCAGGAAATATTTTTTTCTGTCTAAAAAAAGATTGATGTATCCGGCGCCGGCCACTTCTACTTTGGCGATGCCCGCAATGGACTGGAGACGGCCCGCGATATCCTGGGCGATTTGCCGGGGGCTGGTCTTCATTTTTTTGGCTAACTGAAAGGGGAAAGCTAATGCGAGGTCTCCCATTTCGATTTTCGGGGGATAGGACAGGTCAATGTCTTCAAGCTGTAAAGGAAAATCATTCTTGAGTAAATCGTAGATGGCGGAAGTCAAATTTTCTTTTGTATTCAGCATTGTTTCAACTCCCGGGTATTATATCAGATTTTTAATTGAGGACAAGTTTTTTTGCCCCGTCGACGCGGAGACTTCTCCGCCGGGGAAACGGGTGGAAACACCGCTTGCATCAGGGGATATAATGTGATAGTAAATAAGTTCAGTTTACCGCAAATACAGCGCAATTTTTTTATGAATAGTTAAGATTAGTATATAATAGATAAAGGAAGGACAAATGACCATGAAAAAAACCGCTTTGCATGACCATCACAAAAAGCACGATGCTAAAATGGTGGATTTTTTTGGATGGGACATGCCGGTCGAATACTCCGGTATCGTCAAAGAACATATGGCCGTGCGCCAAAACGCCGGACTATTTGACGTCAGTCATATGGGTGAAATACTCATCCAGGGACCGGATGCCCTGGATTACGTGCAGTATCTCACCCCCAACAATGCCGCCAAGCTGGATCAGGAAAGAGCGCAGTATTCCGCAATGACCACCCCCCAGGGAACTTTTGTGGATGACTTGCTTGTATACTGCCTGGACGAGAAAACCTACCTGCTGGTTGTCAACGCCGCTAATACGGATAAGGATTTTGACTGGGTCCAGAGTCATAAAAGTAAGTTTGATGTCAAGATTGAAAACCTGAGTGATGAATACACTCAATTGGCGCTTCAGGGCCCTTCGGCCAAACAAATTTTAACTCCCCTGACCGAAATTCAACTGAATGAAATGAAGCCGTTTCGAGTCAGGCACGGGCAAGTGGCCGGTATAGACTGCATGGTGTCAAGAACCGGATACACCGGGGAAGACGGCTTTGAAATATACACTCGTTCACGGGAGCCGGGTACAATGTGGGACGCCTTGATGGATGCGGGAAAAAGCGAAGGGCTGCTCCCAATCGGCTTGGGTGCCAGAGACACTCTAAGACTGGAAGCGACATTAATGCTGTACGGCAATGACATCGATGAAACCACTACCGTGCTGGAAGCCGGGTTAGGCTGGCTGGTCAAATTAAAAAATGGGGATTTTATCGGGAAAGCCGCTTTGGAAAAGCAGAAGGAAGAAGGAATTGATAGGAAACTATCCGGGTTTGAAGTGATGGGGCGGGGGATAGCCCGGCCTCACTATTCGGTTTTTGCGGAGGGAGTGAAGACATCCGAAGTCAGGTCCGGAACCTACGCGCCCTATCTAAAAAAGAGTATTGGTTTAACCTATCTTCCAGTGGATTATGCAGAACCGGGAAAGGAAATCGAAATTGAGATTCGAGGGAAAAGAACTAAAGCCCAAATTGTTCCGCTCCCTTTTTATAAAAGGAAATAAACATATTCCGCACAGCGGAAAATTAACATGTTTAAAGCATAAATTAAGGAGGTTTTTATGTATCCGGATGCTTATCACTATACCAAAGATCATGAATGGGTCAAAGTCGAAGGAGATCAAGCTGCCATCGGAATCACTGATTTTGCGCAACAGCAATTGGGAGATGTGGTTTATGTGGAACTGCCCGCAGTCGGAGATAAATTGGAATATCATCAATCAATCGGAGTGATCGAATCCGTAAAAGCTGTTTCCGATGTGTATTCACCCGTTTCCGGTGAAATAACGGCGGTGAATGACAATCTCAATGATAATCCGGAAAGATTGAATGAAGATCCCCACGGAGACGGATGGATTCTTAAGATGAAGATTGAGGACAGTTCTCAGCTGGAAAAGTTGATGTCTGCTTCGGATTATGAAAAATTTTTAGAAGGTTTGGAAGAGGAATAAATTACCGTGAGCTACATATCTTTGAGCCGAAAAGACAAAGAGGAGATGCTCAAAGCGGCCGGCGTTTCTTCTATAGACAGTTTGTTTGACTCCATTCCCGACAACCTTAAATTAAATCGCAGCTTGGAGCTTCCCGCTAAATTATCCGAACCTGAGCTGATCAAATATTTCGAGGGATTAACCAAACAGAACCGTTTTTGCGATTATGTTTCATTTTTGGGCGCGGGGACGTATCCCCACTTTATTCCCGCCGTGGTCGACTATCTAAGCAGCAGGGGGGAGTTTGTCAGTCCTTATACCCCGTATCAGCCTGAAGTCAGCCAAGGAACCCTGCAGATGATTTTTGAATTTCAAACTCTGATGACCCAATTGACCGGAATGGACATATCCAATGCGTCCCTTTATGACGGGGCCACCGGAGCTGCGGAAGCGGTCTTGATGGCCAACCGTCTTAACCGGAAATCAAAGGTCATACTGGCCGGTACTCTGCATCCCCATTACCGCCGGGTAATACAAACCTACACCAAAAATTTAGGCTTTCAGCTGATTGAAACCAACTGGAAGGACACCGGCAGAATCAACATGGATGCGCTGAAAAAAGAATTGGATGAAGATGTGACCGCTGTTATCTGCCAGTCGCCCAATTTTTTCGGAGTGATTGAAGATCTGGAAGATATTGCCGAAGCGGTCCATAATAACGGAAGCTTGTTTATTGTTGCGGTTGCGGAAATGATGTCGCTGGGGATGCTGGAACCGCCCGGAAAACTGGGAGCGGATATTGTTACCGGAGAAGCTCAATCTTTTGGAATACCCTTGAGTTTCGGGGGACCGCTGCTCGGTTTCATGGCCTGCAAAAAAGAATTTATCCGCCAATTTCCAGGCCGGATTGCGGGACAGACACATGATGTCGACGGCAAAAGGGGATTTGTTCTCACCCTGTCGACACGGGAACAGCATATACGGCGAGAGAGAGCTACCTCAAATATCTGCACCAATCAAGCTCTTTGCATGGTCAGGGCCGCCATTTATCTCCAGAAAATGGGGGAACAGGGTTTGCGGGAAATCGCCCGTCAGAATATCCACAAATCACGTTATGCACAAAAAATATTAACTGGACTCAAAGGGGTAAACACCCGTTTCAGCGGGCCCGCCTTCAATGAATTCGTGCTTAAATTTGATCATGCCTGGGAGGATATTGAGCGGCATCTGCATGAAAACGGATTACTGGGCGGAATCGATTTAAGCCGATTTTATCCGGAAATGGAAAACTGTGTACTGGTTTGTGTGACCGAAACCCATTCCAGAGATGAAATTGAGCATTTAGCGGAATCCATCGCTGCCGCCGCCAAAGTGAAAGGATAAATCATGATTAGAGAGCCGTTGATTTTTGAAATAAGTGACAAAGAAAAATCTCCGGTCTTCCTGCCGGCATTGGATGTACCCGAAGACAAACGTTTTTTAGAACAAATTCCTATTAGAAAAGAGATAGAGGGGTTTCCCCAGGTGAGCGAGCCGGAGGTTGTGCGCCATTGCACGCGGCTGTCACAAACCAATTACTGTGTGGATAAAGGAATCTATCCTCTCGGTTCCTGCACCATGAAATACAACCCTAAAATCAATGAAAAAGTGGCAGCCTGGGAAGGATTTTTCCGTGTCCATCCTTTAGCAGCACCAGAATTGACTCAAGGAAATTTAGAGGTGATCAAAGCCACGGAAAATTTTCTGACGGAAATTACGGGGATGGATGCTTTCACACTGCAGCCGGCGGCAGGTGCACACGGAGAGCTGTTAGGAATGATGCTGATCCGGGCATATCTGGAAGATCAGGGAGATCCCCGAAAAATTGTTTTGATTCCCGATTCGGCGCATGGAACCAATCCATCGTCGGCACACATATGCGGATATAAGGTGAAAGAAGTCAAATCCAATGCATCCGGAACCATCGACATTGACGATTTGCGGAAGATGATGACTGAGGATGTGGCGGCGGTGATGATCACCAATCCAAATACTCTGGGGGTCTTCGAATGTCAGATCACGGAAGTGGCGGATATTGTTCATGGCAAAGGCGGATTGGTCTATATGGACGGAGCCAATATGAATGCTCTTATGGGAGTGGCCCGGCCGGGGGACATGGATGTTGATGTGATTCATCTCAACCTGCATAAAACATTTTCTACCCCGCACGGCGGCGGGGGACCTGGTTCCGGCCCCGTAGGAATAAAAAAGAAAATGGGGCCGTTTTTACCTGTTCCTATCATTGAAAAAACAGAAAAAGGCTGCATATTGGATGACGACCGCCCTAAATCCATAGGCCGTGTTCATTCGTTTTACGGCAATTTCCTGGTTGCGGTTAAGGCCTTGGCTTACATACTTACCCTTGGGCCGGACGGCCTTAAAGAGGCTTGCCAAATAGCGGTGTTAAACTCGAATTATATCCGTAAGAGCCTGGAAGGTATGTATCATCTGAAGTATAAGACACCGACTTTGCATGAATGTGTATTTTCAGATAAATACCAGAAACAAAACAATATATCCAATCTGGACATCGCCAAGCGGCTCATTGATTTGGATGTCCACCCGCCGACGATGTCTTTTCCCCTGATCGTGCACGGTGCTTTGATGGTCGAGCCGACAGAAACCGAAAGCAAGCGGGATTTGGATCGATTCATAGATGCCATGAAACAAATAGATAAAGAATCCAAAGATAATCCTGACATCTTGAAAAAGGCCCCGCACTCTTCCTATGTCCGCCGGCTGGATGAAACAGAAGCCGCCCGGAATCCGGTATTGAAATGGACTCCGGATTCAACCGCCGGCTGAAAAACAGCCGCCATTTGCATAGATCAAACCGTATGAACCGTAAATATTTTGAGGGATTCGGCTGTAAAAATGAAGGAATAAAAAAATGAGCATTCAGAATTTAATAATGAAACTGCAAAGCTACTGGTCTGAACAGGGATGTTATCTTGCTCCATCCTACGATGTGGAAGTTGGAGCCGGGACTATGACACCGGATACTTTTTTCCGCGTTCTGGATGATAAAGGTTGGAATGTGGGATACGTGCAGCCATCGCGGCGCCCCACAGACGGCCGGTTTGGAGAAAATCCGCATCGGGTTCAAAAACATCTGCAATATCAAGTCATTATGAAACCGTCTCCTTTCGATATTCAGGAAAAATATTTGAACAGTCTGGAATATTTAGGTATCCATCTTCGGCATCATGATATTCGATTTGATGAAGACAACTGGGAATCTCCCACCATTGGGGCCTGGGGGGTTGGATGGCAGGTTCTGCTTGACGGTCTTGAAATTACGCAGTTTACCTATTTTCAGCAGGCCGGCGGCAGGGAAGTCCATCCGGTTCCGGTCGAAATTACCTACGGCTTGGAAAGATTGGATATGTTTTTGGAGGGCAAAAATAATTTATATGATCTGCAGTGGTCGGATACGGTTCAGTACAGGGATTTACGCTTGAGGGAAGAAAGAGAGTTTTCAGAATATAATTTTAATCAGGCGGATATTAAAATGCTGCAGAGATCGTTTTCAATGACAGCAGCCGAGGCGGCAACACTGATTCGGAAAAACCTTGTTTTGCCGGCGTATGATATGTGTCTGAAGTGCTCACATTTATTCAACCTGCTCGATGCCCGGGGAGCCGTCAGTGTCACCGAAAGGGTGAAGATGATTTCCCAGATCAGGGGTTTGGTTATTGAAGTGGCGGATAAGTATATACAAAAAGAAGAGGGAGCAGACTGATGGAACTGCTGTTGGAAATACGTACGGAAGAGATGCCGGCTGCGCACATCAAAGCCGGGTTGAAACAGCTGGAAGAACGGCTTCTGCGCGAGCTCAAGACGCACGGGCTTATAGCAGAGGATGACATTAATCCGGTGGCGGTTTACGGAACCTGCCGCCGGTTGATTGTTCAAGGCCGGGTAGCGGCTTCCCAGCGCGACCGGGAAGATATTATTTTTGGCCCGCCCGCTAAAGCCGCTTACGGCCCGGAAGGCAAGCCGACCCGTGCAGCTGAGGGATTTGCCCGTTCTCAAAATGTTGATGTCGAGGAAATCGAGGTTATTAAGGGTGAACGCGGAGAATATGCGGCGGTGAAAAAGAGGATCAAGGGCAGACCGGCCCCTCAATTGCTGGCTGAAATTATTCCCCGCATCATAGCATCACTGTCTTTTCCCAAAATGATGAAATGGGGGAATGATACATTTCGTTTTTCACGACCCTTGAAGAGCATTATGTGTTTGTGCGGCGGGAAGCCCGTTTCATTTGAAGCAGGCGGTATCCGATCAGGCGGCTTCACATTCGGGCATAAGCTTTTTTCACCTGCGAAGATAACGCCGAAATCCTTTGAGCATTACAAGCAGCTCTTAGAAAAGAATCTGGTTCTGATCGATGTCAACGACCGCAGACAAAGAATCATTCAGCAAGCGGAAAAAGTCCTGGAATCAAAAAAAATGCAGCTTTATCCGGATGAGGACTTGTTGGAAAAATTATCCTATGATGTGGAATTTCCCTATGTCATTGCTGGTGAATTTCCTGACGATTACTTGAAGCTTCCTCTGGAAATCTTAAGCACAGCCATGAAAGTGGGACAGAGCTTGTTTTCTGTGGTAGAGGAGAATCAGCAAATTCCCATGTTCATCGGTGTCACCGATGCCTGTCCGGACACACAATCCCTGGTAAAAAAGGGAAACGAGCGGGTTCTGCAGGCCAGACTGGCTGATGCCCGTTTCTTTTGGGAACAGGATCTCAAGACTCCATTGAAGGACAAATGCTATGAGTTGGAAAAAATCGTTTTTCAAGAGAAGCTGGGCACGTATGCGGATAAAGCTGAACGAATAAATAAGATTGTTGCTTATTTAAGCTCCAAAGTGAACGTCAGGGAAAAAGCTCATCTCAAATCAGCGGCGGAATTATGCAAAGTGGATCTGCTGTCGGAAATGGTTCGGGAATTTCCATCTTTGCAGGGGAAAGCGGGAGGACTCTATGCCCGTGAAGAAGGATATCCCGCAGCGGTTTGGAAAGCGGTCTATGATCATTATAAGCCTTTCAACATAGGGGATTCCGTGCCGGCTACTCTAAATGGAGCTTTATTGTCTATTGCCGATAAAATGGATTCAATTACCGGTGTATTCGGGATTGGGGTGGAAATATCCGGTTCTAAAGACCCATTTGGTTTGCGGAGGGACGCTCAGGGTGTTTGTCTTGTTATTCTAGAGCATGAACTTGATTTTCCCTTTTTATTGCTGCTCAACAAGGTTATATCCCTGCATGGCAAACATTTGACGGTGGATAGAAAAGATATCAAAAAAGCCATATCCGGATTCTTTCAGAACCGTTTGAAATATATATTTGAAAAACGAGGATACCGATATGATCTTGTGAACGCTGCGATGGGCTCCGGTTTTGAGAATATCTATCATTCTTTCTTGCGTTTGGACGCACTGCAGGCAATCAAGGATAAGCCTGAATTTAAATCATTAATACAAACAGCCAAACGGGTGAATAATATCCTAAAAGACCAGCCAAAAAAACGCTTGAATCCCGAGTTGCTGGCCGCTAAAGAAGAACGGGAGCTGCATACCTCCTATTCCATTATCAGCGAAAATATATCCGCCTTGACCAAACAAGGCCAGTACGGAAAAGCCCAGCGGATGGTACTGAAAATTCAGCCGGTGGTGGATAAATTTTTTGATGAAGTGCTGGTTATGGACCAAGACGTCCGTATTCGCAGCAACCGAATCGCCCTGCTGCAGGAGTTAAGTCAAATGTTTATTCAGATTGCAGATTATTCGCAGATTGTTGCGGAAGGGGATTAAACTTATCTCAAATCTGACAGCGAGGAAGACGTGGCACTTCACTTTGACGAGCAGCCAGCTTAAAGATGCGCCGAGACCGGGCCGCCCGAAGGGTAAAAAAATTGCGATTAAAATAATATTAAATAACGATAGTGAATTGCTACGAAAAAACTGTTGCGAAAAAATGATGAAAAACGGCAAAAATAAGCAGGACAAAAGATCG